>NZ_CAAKGZ010000037.1:0-78837 GCF_901007645.1 Pseudomonas sp. FG-3G | reverse complement strand
GCCCGCAGGAAAGTTCTTACGACAAGCACGGACACCTCCCGGCTGTCACAGCCCCCCGACAGTGCTAAGGTTCGGCCCTAGCTTTTGCATTTTCAAGGATGCCTTTATGCCGGACGCGACGTCCTTAAGCCCTGCTTTCATGGTGGTCCACGGGAATCGCCTTGATGAGTTGCGCAGCCTGGTGATCAGCTTGATGCGGCGCTACCCGCTGGGGCCTCTTGAAAATGAAATCGCGCTGGTTCAAAGCAATGGCATCGCCCAATGGTTGAAGCTGGCATTGGCTGAGGATCCGGAAGATGACGATACCGGTGGCTGCGGTATCGCCGCCGCCATTGATGTGCAGTTGCCCGGCAGTTTCATGTGGCAACTCTATCGAACGGTCCTGGGACGTGACGAAATTCCGGCCAAGTCGTTGCTTGATAAGGCTCCACTTACATGGCGGCTGATGCGCCTTCTGCCACAGTTGATTGAGCAGCCCCATTTCGAGCCCCTGCGGCGTTTCCTTACCCACGATACCGACTTGCGCAAGCGTTATCAGTTGTCCGAGCGTCTTGCCGATCTGTTTGACCAATATCAGGTGTACCGGGCGGATTGGCTGGAGGACTGGGTGGAAGGTCGGCACCAGACAAGAAATGTCCGGGGCGAAATCAAGCCGCTCGCGCCAGAAAACTGTTGGCAGGCCGAACTGTGGCGGGCCCTTTTGATGGATGTAGGGGAGCAAGGCATGGCCCAAAGCCGTGCTGGGGTTCATCAACGGTACATCGAGCGTATCAACAGTTTGGAAGTGGCTCCCAGGAACCTGCCCGCGCGGGTGATAGTGTTCGGCATTTCTTCTCTGCCGGCCCAAGTCCTTGAAGCACTTGCCGGTCTGTCACGGTTTAGCCAGGTTCTGCTGTGCGTTCATAACCCATGTCGCCACCATTGGGCGGACATCGTGGCCGACAAAGACCTGCTACGCCACCAATACAAACGCCAGGCCCGCAAGGCCGGAATGCCCGTTGTCCTCGACCCGCAGACCTTGCACCAGCATGCTCATCCATTATTGGCTGCGTGGGGCAAGCAGGGGCGTGACTATATCAACCTGCTCGACAGCTACGACGATCCCAACAGTTATCGCTCGGTATTTCGCGATGGACGGATCGACCTGTTCAGCGAGGGGAATCCCACGACCCTTCTCGGCCAACTGCAGGATGACATTCTCGAGCTGCGCCCCCTGAACGAAACCCGGGAACACTGGCCAGCGGTGGATACGGAGCAGGACGGGTCTATCCGTTTCCATGTAGCCCACAGTGCTCAGCGTGAGGTTGAAATCCTTCACGATCAGTTGCTGGCCCGCTTCAGTGCGGATCCGAGCCTGCGCCCCCGGGATATCATCGTCATGGTCCCGGACATCGACAGCTACGCACCGCATATACGCGCTGTGTTCGGTCAGCTTGAAAGGACTGATCCCCGTTTCATTCCTTTCACCCTCACTGATCAGGGCCAGCGTGGACGTGATCCGTTATTGATCGCCGTCGAACACTTGCTCAAGCTGCCGGATAGCCGCTTTCCGGTCAGCGAAATCCTCGATCTGCTCGATGTTCCGGCGTTGCGTGAGCGGTTCGGTATCGATGAAGCTGACTTGCCTACGCTGCACCGCTGGATCGAGGGTGCAGGTATCCGCTGGGGCATGAGTGCCGAACATCGTGCCGGACTGGGTTTGCCCGCGGAGCTCGAGCAGAACAGCTGGCGTTTCGGTCTTCGGCGCATGCTGCTGGGGTATGCCGTCGGCAGCGCGGGCGCTTATGACGGCATCGAACCCTATGATGAAATTGGTGGCCTGGATGCGGCGTTGATCGGTCCTCTGGTTGCGTTGCTGGATGCTTTGCAAGTCGCTCATCAGGAACTCACTCGGCCCGCATCACCGCAAGAATGGGGCTCGCGCCTACATGATCTGATGCAACTGTTTTTCCAGGCGAGCAACGAACATGACGACTATCTGCTGGCCCAACTCGAAGACTTGCGTGAAACCTGGCTGGAGACCTGTGAGTCGGTTGCCCTGCAGGATGAGTTGCCCCTGACTGTAGTCCGTGAGGCCTGGTTGGCAGGGTTGGATCAGGGCCGACTGTCCCAGCGTTTCCTGGCCGGAGCGGTCAACTTCTGCACCCTGATGCCGATGCGCGCGATTCCTTTCAAACTGGTGTGTCTGCTGGGTATGAACGACGGTGATTACCCGCGAGCACAACCGCCCCTGGATTTCGATCTCATGGGCAGCGACTATCGCCCCGGGGATCGTTCCCGACGCGAAGATGATCGATATCTGTTATTGGAGGCACTGCTTTCAGCCCGGGAAAAGCTCTATATCAGTTGGGTCGGACGCAGCATCCGCGACAACAGCGACCGTCCTGCTTCAGTATTGGTCGGCCAACTGCGGGATCATCTCGCTAGCGGTTGGCGGTTGGCGGATGACCGCGGGGACCTTCTTGAGGCGTTGACCCAGGAACATCCGCTGCAACCGTTCAGTGCTCGTTATTTTCATCAAGGCAGTGCGTTGTTCAGTTACGCCAGTGAATGGCGAATGCTCCACGGTGCCCACGAACACGCCGCCCAAAGCCAGGTGCTGGAACCCTATGTTCAGGAAGAGCCCTTGGGCCTTGGGCAACTGCAGGACTTTCTGCGCAATCCCGTCCGGCACTTCTTCAGTCAACGACTCAAAATATTCTTCGAGGCCATCGAGGCCCCTTTGGCAGATGACGAACCCTTCGTTCTCGATGCGCTGCAACGCTACAGCCTGAGCGACAGCTTGCTGGAGGCCGCCCTGGTTCGCCTCGATCAACCGGATCTGGCACTGGCCACTCATGCCAAAAGACTGCAGAACAGCGGCCTGTTACCGATGGCCGGTTTCGGTGAATGCATGCAACGTGAATTGATCGAACCCTTGCCTGATTTGCTCCAGCGTTACCAGCAGCTTCTGGCGTTATGGCCCACGCCGTTGACCAGTGCCTTGCCTGTCAGCTTGCAATTGCATGGCGTGAGCGTCGAGGGTTGGCTGAGTGGCCTGCACCAGCGTGCGGATGGAGCGGTTCTCACCATCAGCGCGATACCCAACGGTATTGGCTCTCCCAAGACCCGTAAATGGCATCGTCTGATTCGTCCTTGGGTCAATCATCTTGTTGCGTGCGCTAACGGCTTTTCGATGACGACGGCACTGGTGGCCAGTGATGACAGCTTGCTGCTGGCTCCTTTTGAAGAGCCCGTGGCACGACGGTTGCTCGGCGATCTATTGCAAGCCTGGCAGGCAGGTATGCGTCAGCCGCTTCCCGTCGCCGTGAAGACCGCCTTCGCCTGGCTCGGCCAGAGCGATCCAGCCAAAGCCGATGCGGCTGCTCGAAAAGCCTACGAAGGCGACGGGCAGAACTCTGAAGGTGAGCGGCGGGAAAGTCCGGCGTTGGCCCGGCAGTTTGCTGACTTCGATGCCTTGACGGCCGACGAGACATTCCCCGACTGGTGCGATGCACTTTACCGGCCACTGCTCGAAGCACCATGGCGTTCATTGGCCGGCGAGGAGGTAAGCTCATGACTCGCCAGCCGCCACTCGCCCTGGCCTTCCCGCTACGTGGCAGTCAATTGATCGAGGCCAGCGCCGGTACCGGCAAGACCTTTACCATTTCGGCGTTGTACCTGCGTCTGGTACTGGGGCATGGCGGCCCGGCTACCGGCTTTGGTCGCGAACTGCTTCCTCCGCAGATCCTGGTGGTGACCTTTACGGACGCTGCCACCAAGGAGTTGCGTGAACGTATCCGCATGCGTCTGGCCCAGGCGGCGCGCTTCTTTCGTGATGAAATTGCCGCCCCGGATTCGCTGATCGCCGAGTTGCGGGATGAGTTCGATGCAACGCAGTGGCCTGGCTGTGCGAACCGGTTGGACATCGCTGCGCAATGGATGGATGAAGCAGCAGTGTCGACCATCCATAGTTGGTGTCAGCGCATGCTGCGTGAACATGCTTTTGACAGCGGTAGCCTGTTTACCCAGACCCTGGAAACCGATCACAGCGACTTGCTCGGCGAAGTGCTTCGCGACTATTGGCGGCTGTTCTGCTACTCGATGCAAGGCGAGGCGCTGAATTGGGTGCGGACACATTGGGGCGGGCCCGCTGCGCTGCTGCCGCGAGTCAGAGGACTGTTTTCCAGCGAACGCGATGCTGCTGAGGGGCTTGAACCCGCCGAACTGATCGCCGCATCGCTTCAGGAGCGCAGCGCCGCCTTGCTCGATCTCAAGGCGCCGTGGCGGCAATGGGCCGTGGAGCTGCTGGAGATCTGTCAGCAAGGTGTCGCCAACAAAAGCGTCGACGGGCGCAAGATCCAGGCCCGGTACTTCGAACCGTGGTTCCAGAAAATCAATGCCTGGGTGGAGGACGAAAGCCTTGAGCTGTTGGACATCGGCAGCGGATTCACACGCCTGACCCCCGAGGGCATGGCCGAGGCCTGGAAAGGCGAAGTGCCCAGTCATCCCGGGCTGGACGCCATGTCCGGTCTCAAGGCCAGCCTGGAAGCCTTGCCCACTCCCGATGCCGCGGTGCTGCAACATGCCGCGCAATGGGTGGGGGCACGTTTCGAGGCGGAGAAACGGCGCCGCGCGGAGATGGGCTTCGACGATATGCTGCTGCGTCTGGACGCGGCCCTTCAGGCCGAGGGCGGAGAGCGGCTGGCGAGCTTGATCCGCGAACAGTTTCCGGTGGCGCTGATCGATGAGTTCCAGGACACCGACCCGATTCAATATCGCATCTTCGAAAGCATCTACCATATCGCAGAAAGCAACCCCGACACCGGGCTGTTCCTGATCGGTGACCCGAAGCAGGCCATTTACGCTTTTCGCGGCGCTGACATCTATACCTACCTGCGCGCCCGCGAAGCCACCGCCGGCAGGCTGCATACGCTGGGAACAAACTTCCGTTCCAGCCACGCCATGGTCAGTGCGGTGAACCATATTTTCCAGAATGCCGAATCTCGCCCTGAAGGGCGCGGTGCTTTTCTGTTTCGTGAACCGTCGGGCAAGAACCCGGTGCCGTTCCAGCCCGTTGAGTCCCAAGGGCGCAAGGAGTCCTTGCAAGTCAACGGGCTACCCGTTGCCGCAATGAATATCTGGCACCTGTCTTCTGATCAGCCGCTTTCCGGGGTGGTGTATCGGAAGCACATGGCGGCGGCTTGTGCCAGTGAGATCACGGCGTTGCTCAATGGCGGCCAATCGGGGCGCGATGGCTTTACGGTCGATGAAAAGACGCTCCAGGGATTACGCCCGGCGGATATCGCCATCCTGGTGCGTGACGGCAAAGAAGCTCAGGCCGTGCGCGACGAGCTGTCCGCGCGGGGAGTGCGCAGTGTCTATCTGTCCGACAAAGACTCGGTCTTCGCTTCACAGGAAGCGCGGGACCTGCTGATCTGGCTCAGGGCCTGCGCCGAGCCGGATGTCGAGCGGCCACTGCGGGCAGCGCTGGCCAGCATCACGCTGAATCTTGCGCTGACGGAGCTGGAACGTCTCAATCAGGATGAGCTGGCCTGGGAGCGTCGGGTCATGCAGTTCCGGGGCTATCGTACGGTCTGGCGTACCCAGGGCGTGTTGCCCATGCTGCGTCGCCTGCTACATGATTTCGAGCTGCCCCAGGCCTTGATGACGCGCAGCGACGGCGAGCGGGTGCTGACCAATTTGCTGCACCTTTGCGAGCTGTTGCAACAGGCCGCCGGTGAGCTGGATGGCGAGCAAGCTTTGATTCGGCATCTGTCCGAGCACCTGGCACTGTCCGGGCAGGCTGGTGAAGAACAGATCCTGCGCCTGGAAAGCGATGAGCAACTGGTCAAGGTGGTCACGATTCACAAGTCCAAGGGACTTGAATATCCACTGGTATTTTTGCCCTTCATCTGTTCGACGAAACCGGTGGATGGCAGTCGGTTGCCTTTGCATTACCACGATGAAGCCTGCAAGGCACAGATCAGCCTCAAGCCTACCGCCGAGTTGATCGCCAAGGCCGATGACGAGCGTCTGGCCGAGGATCTGCGGCTTCTCTACGTGGCCCTGACCCGCGCACAACACGCTTGCTGGCTGGGTGTGGCTGATCTCAAACGGGGCAATAACAACAGCTCGATCCTGCACCTGTCCGCATTGGGCTATCTGTTGGGCGGTGGTGTGCCGTTAGTCGAATCGGTGGAGTTGAGGCGCTGGCTGGAGGACCTGCAACAAGGCAGCGCAGTGGTCAGCTATCAGGAGATGCCCCAGGCCACCGACGAGCATTACCGGCCGCCTCGCAACGAAGCGGTATTGCTTGAGCCTTTGATTCCCCTACGCAAAGCCAGCGAAAACTGGTGGATCGCCTCCTACAGCGCCTTGCGTATCGGGGAAAGCCTGAGTGCGGGCAGCAATGATGCGCCGGAGAACCCGCAGGCTCAGAAGCTGTTCGACGATGAGCGGCTTGACCCCGATGCCCCAAGGGAAATTGTTGCCGTGGGTGGCGATATTCACCGCTTCCCTCGCGGCCCTGGTCCCGGCACATTCCTTCATGGCCTGCTGGAGTGGGCCGCTGGCGAAGGATTTGAAGCTACGCCAACCGCCATTGAGGATGCCATAGCCCGGCGCTGCAATCGTCGAGGTTGGAAAGGCTGGATCGCTACCCTGGGTGACTGGCTGCAACACCTGATCAAATTGCCTATGCACATAGGTGGTGACCAGGCGCCGGTGGTGCTCGAGAACCTGTCCCGGTTTCAGGTCGAGATGGAGTTCTGGTTTGCCAGCCACAAGGTCGATGTGCTCAAGCTCGACCAACTGGTTTGCCAATTCACCCATGGCGGTGTCGCTCGCGTGGCCGCTGAGCCGGTATTGCTCAACGGGATGTTCAAGGGCTTCATCGATTTGACGTTCGAGCACGAGGGCCGGTATTACGTGGCCGATTACAAGTCCAACTGGCTGGGTGTCGATGAGATGGCCTACACCGAGCAGGCCATGGAACAGTCAATCCTCGACAATCGCTACGACCTGCAATACGTGTTGTACCTGTTGGCCCTGCACCGTCAGCTCAAGGCGCGCCTGCCCGGCTATGACTACGATCGGCATGTCGGTGGGGCGTTGTATCTGTTCCTGCGCGGTACCCGCTCAGCCAGTCAGGGCGTTTACTTCACCAAGCCTCCACGGGCGCTGATCGAGCAACTGGACCGTATGTTCCAAGGGGTTTGCGAGCCAAAGGCTGAACCGGCATGGGAACAGGGGGAGCTGCTATGAAACGTTCTTTTGCCGATCTGTTACCCCAATCGTCTGATGACGAGAGCCTGATGGATCTGGCGCCGCTGAGCCGCGCGGATGACTTGCTGCTGTTGCTCACCCGCTGGGTCGAACGAGGATGGTTGCGCGCCCTGGACAAGGCATTCGTCGCCTTCCTCCATGAGCTCGCGCCTGAAGATGATCCGTTGGTGCTGCTTGCTGCGGCGCTCACCAGCCATCAGTTGGGTCACGGGCATGTCTGCCTGGATCTGTTCGAAACGCTCAAGGAGCCGGATTTCGCCCTGTCACTGCCGCCTGAAGGCGACTCGCAAACGGGGGTAGAGTTGTTGCCCTCGCAAATACTACGGACCCTCGATGGGGCTCACTGGTGCAAGGTCCTGGCTTCCAGTGCTCTGGTGGCCTTGGCCGTCGATGAGCATGAAGAAGCGCGGCAACGCCCTTTGGTGTTATCAGGTAAGCGGCTTTATCTGCGTCGTTATTGGGCTTATGAGCGGCGGATCGATGAGGCGTTGCGACAACGGCTTGCCGAACATGAAGCGGCACCTGATGATCTTCGCGAGCGTTTGAACGGGTTGTTCGGGCCGGCCAACGCCGCTGGCCCGATCGATTGGCAAAAACTGGCCTGTGCGCTGGCGACCCGTGGAGCCTTCAGTATCATCACTGGCGGCCCGGGTACCGGCAAGACCACCACGGTTGTGCGCTTGCTCGCCTTGCTTCAGGCGCCCGCTGTCGAGGCAGGCAAACCGCTGCGGATCCGCCTGGCCGCGCCCACAGGCAAGGCGGCGGCGCGTCTGACCGAGTCCATCAGCCAGCAGGTTCGCACCCTCGATGTGGTTGACGCCGTGCGCGAGCGCATTCCTTGCGATGTCACCACGGTCCATCGCTTGTTGGGCAGTCGGCCTGGCACCCGACATTTTCGCCATCATGGGGGCAATCGCTTGCCACTGGATGTGTTGGTGATCGATGAAGCCTCCATGATCGATCTGGAGATGATGGCCAATCTGCTGGATGCGCTGCCGACTCATGCGCGACTGGTATTACTGGGTGATAAGGACCAACTGGCTTCTGTTGAGGCCGGTGCGGTACTGGGGGACCTGTGTCGGGACGCCGAGGAGGGTTGGTACAGCCCCCGGACCCTGGCCTGGCTGGAGTCGGTCAGCGGTGAAAACCTGGCGGCCAGTGATCTGCGGCAAGACCTCGATGGCACTCATGCCTTGGCCCAGCAAGTGGTCATGCTCAGGCATTCGCGGCGCTTCGGCGAGGGCAGTGGGATCGGTCAACTGGCGCGTCGGGTCAACCAGCAACAACCGGAACAGGCCCGTCAACTGCTGCTCGAAGGCGAATTCACCGACCTGTTTTCCCTGGCGCTGAGGGGCGAACACGATGGGGCGCTGGAGCGCTTGTTACTCGACGGCAAGGCAGAAGGGCCGAAGGGTTATCGGCATTACTTGAGCCTGTTGCGTCAGCGCCGCCCGGCCATTTCCCGACCGCTTGAGGACAGCTGCTGGACCGATTGGGCTCGGGAAGTGCTGTCGGCTTTCGACGAGTTCCAGCTGCTTTGTGCCGTACGCAAAGGCCCGTGGGGCGTCGCGGGGTTGAACCAGCGCATCACCGCCGCACTGCTCAAGGCCCAGCTTATCGACAGCGATCATCAATGGTACGAAGGGCGCCCGGTTCTGATGACCCGCAACGACTACGGGTTGGGCCTGATGAATGGCGATATCGGTATCGCGCTCAAGCTGCCCGAGCGTGAGGGGCCAGACGCCGGCAAGCAGGTTCTGCGGGTGGCGTTCCCTCGTAACGATGGCCAGGGCGGTGTGCGTTTCGTCCTGCCCAGCCGCCTGAACGATGTAGAAACTGTCTTTGCCATGACGGTGCACAAGTCCCAAGGTTCGGAGTTCGCCCATACGGCTTTGATTCTTCCGGATGCGCTGAACCCGGTGCTGACGAAAGAATTGGTGTACACCGCCATTACTCGGGGCAAGCAGTGGTTCAGTCTGATAGAGCCGCGAGCGGGCGTCTTTGAAGAGGCGGTTCAGCGCAAGGTCAAGCGCTTGAGCGGGTTGATGCTGGCGCTGGAAGGAGCTGTCTGAGCGATCGACTTTCGCGATTCAGTGCCCAGGGCGGCTGTTCTGCACGCTTGTGTCGTAAGCGTCGTAGGGCGCTGCCTCGCTGGCTTTTTGGCACTGTGCTATCTTTCCGGCACTTATTGCATCGACCAAGAGACTTTCCATGAGTGTGGCTGTTCAGGAGACAGTGCGCCGCAAGGGCTGGAGGCAATATTTGCTTGCCGGCCTGCTGTGCTTACTGGCGCCTGTGGTTGTCGCCCAGGATCAGGCCACCACGACCCGGGCTGAACAGCGGGCCGAATCCGTCACCCAGGTTGTGTTGGGAATTCTCAGCTACGCCCGCTGGCCCGTGGAACCAGCGCAATTGCAGCTGTGCATTGTCGGGCCGACTCAATACACAGACGATTTGGTCAAGGGTACGACTCAGGCCACTGGCCGGCCTGTGACTGTGCAGCGGGTGCTGGCCGACCACCCCAGTATTGCCACTGATTGCAACGCGATCTACATCGGCAGATTGACCCATGACGAGCGCACCCGGCTGTTCGCGTCCTTGATCGGTAAACCTGTGTTGAGCATCAGTGAAGGTGGCGATCAGTGCACCGTCGGTAGCCTGTTCTGTCTGCGGGTCGCTGACGAACAGGTCTCGTTCGAGGTCAACCTGGATTCGGTGGCGCGCAGTGGCGTGCGCATTCACCCCAGCGTTTTACAGCTTTCACGTCGCAGGCCAGCAGCCCCATGAATCTGCCCACGGCACGGATCCGTCCCACACTGGGCTCGGTCATTGGTCGCGGTCACCTGATTGTCGCGTTGGTGGCGATCACCATGGCCAGTGTCTCCCTGACGTTGCTTGGTGTACTGGCGCTGCGAGTCTATGCCGATCACAACCTGCACCTGATCGCCCGCTCGATCAGCTATACCGTTGAAGCGGCCGTGGTGTTCGATGACTCAGTGGCGGCGACCGAGGCGCTGGCTGTGATTGCCTCCACCGAAGAGGTCGCCGATGCCGAGGTGTTCAACGAGCATGGGCGTCTGCTGGCTCGCTGGCAGCGACCGGAAACCGGCTTGTTGTCGGAATTGGAAAGGCACATCGCCAAAACCTTCCTGGAAAAGCCCATCAGCCTGCCAATCATCCATCAGGGACAGAATATAGGCGCAGTTCTACTGTCGGGACATGGCGGCAGCCTTTTGCGGTTTTTGCTTAGCGGCCTGGCGGGAATTGTCCTGTGCACGGCGGTGAGCGCCTGGGTGGCGTTGTATCTGGCGCGGCGCCAGTTACGCGCAATCACCGGGCCGCTGCGCAGCCTCGCCGAGGTGGCCCATGCCGCGCGCAGCGAACGCGCCCTCGACCGACGCGTACCGCCGGCCGCTATCGCCGAACTGGATAACCTGGGCAATGACTTCAACGCGCTGCTTGATGAGCTGGAGTCCTGGCAAACCCACCTGCAAAGCGAGAACGAAACCCTGGCTCACCAGGCCAGTCACGACAGCCTGACCGGATTGCCGAATCGGGCATTTTTCGAAGGCCGGCTGATCCGTGCACTGCGCAATGCCAACAAACTCGACGAGCAGGTCGCCGTGCTCTATCTGGACAGTGACCGGTTCAAGGGTATCAACGATAACTTCGGCCATGCTGCCGGTGATGCGGTGCTGACGGCGGTGGCGACACGGGTCCGGGCGCAGTTGCGTGAAGGTGACTTGGTGGCGCGCCTGGGCGGGGACGAATTTGCCGTGCTGCTTGCACCCTTGCACCGGACCGAGGATGCCGAACGGATTGCCGAGAAAATCATAGCCAGCATGGAAATGCCCATTCAATTGCCCGGCAATGCCTCGGTGCTGACCTCTCTGAGTGTCGGCATCGCCGTTTATCCTGATCATGGCGCTACACCAGGCGCCTTGCTCAATGCCGCCGATGCGGCGATGTATCAGGCCAAACGCCTCGCCAGAGGCGGTCAACACACGGCCGGGTCGGAGCACCCGGTTGCTGATCTTCACGCCAGGAGCTGACTCGTGCGCCTATATCCTCAACTCTCCCTGCAGCGCTTCGCCGCGCTTTTGTTCATCACCGTTCTGGCCCTGACCGGCTGCCAGACGACACCCCAAAAAGGTCTTACCCCGGCGCAAGTCGCCGTGCTCAAACAACAAGGGTTCGAATTGACTGATGAGGGATGGGCTTTCGGCCTGTCCGGCAAAGTACTGTTTGGTAGCGATGTGGAAACCCTCAACCCGGCCAGTACCGAGATTGTCGAGCGAATCGGCAAGGCTCTGCTGGGGGCCGGAATCGAGCGGGTGCGGATCGATGGTCATACCGACGCATCAGGCTCCCCAACCTATAACGAACAACTGTCGATACGTCGGGCCAGCAGCGTGAGCAAGGTATTGATTGGCGTGGGCATGCGCGAAGAAAACGTTCAAACACGGGGGCTGGGCAGTAGCAGGCCAGTGGCCTCCAACGACACGGTCGAGGGGCGCACCGAAAACCGTCGCGTCGCCATCGTGGTCATCGCCGACTAGTCGGCGAATACCATCTCTCGGCTCTCGCCCATCAACAATGGCTGATTCTGCTCAGTCACTTCGCGGATGTAATCCCACAACAGCGTGATGCGTTTGAGCTTCCTCAAATCCTCCCGGCAGTACATCCAGAACTGCCGGGTGACGGTGATTTCCTCCGGCAGCACCGGCAGCAGGCGCGGATCCTGGGCGGCGAGGAAGCACGGCAGGATCGCCAATGATCGTCCTTGCTGCGCTGCCACGAACTGCGCAATCACGCTGGTGCTGCGCAGGTGAGCATGGGCGCCGGGTAATACATTCGCCAAGTAGAGCAGCTCGGAACTGAACGCCAAATCATCCACGTAGCTGATGAACGAATGCTTGCTCAGGTCCGCCGGTCGGTGGATGGGAGGATGGCTGTCCAGGTATGGCTGGGTGGCGTAGAGCTGCAGTCGGTAGTCGCACAGTTTGCAGCACACATACGGGCCATGTTCGGGGCGTTCGAGGGCGATGACGATGTCGGCTTCGCGCTTGGAAAGGCTGATGAAGTGCGGCAGCGGCAGGATGTCCACGGAAATGGCCGGGTAGGCATCGACGAAATGACTCAGTTGCGGCGTGATGAAGAAGCTGCCGAAGCCCTCGGTACAGCCCATGCGCACGTGGCCGGACAACGCCACCCCAGAGCCTGACACCTGTTCGCAGGCCATGTGCAGGGTGCTTTCGATCGATTCGGCGTAACCCAGCAGACGCTGGCCTTCGGCGGTCAGGACAAAACCGTTGGTCCGGGATTTTTCGAACAGCAGCGTCCCCAACGAGGCTTCCAGCGAGCTGATGCGCCGCGAAACCGTGGTGTAGTCGACGGCCAGGCGCTTGGCCGCGGTGCTGGCCTTGCGGGTGCGGGCCACTTCGAGGAAAAACTTGAGGTCGTCCCAATTCAGCGACCCCAGGGAGGTGATGTTTTTTTGCATGATGGACCGGTTTTTATGTGCGTTCTTATTAGAAGTTTGCACATCTATACTCCAAAAACCGTCTCATCACCAAGGTGTCTGTCTATGCACCTTGATCTGTGCTGAACCAGCGCTCTCTATAAGAACAAGTCCCGGAGGCCAGCATGAACGTTTCCCTTACGCCCAGCGACACTGCCCTGCAAACCGTAAAATTGTTGATCGACGGCGAGTGGGTTGAATCCCAGTCCAGCGAATGGCACGACATCGTCAACCCGGCCACCCAGCAGGTACTGGCGAAAGTCCCGTTCGCCACGGCGACGGAAGTCGATGCCGCCATTGCCGCCGCCCAGCGTGCTTTCCAGACCTGGAAGCTGACCCCCATCGGCGCGCGGATGCGCATCATGCTCAAGCTCCAGGCACTGATTCGCGAGCATTCCAAACGCATCGCCGCCGTACTGAGCGCCGAGCAGGGCAAGACTATCGCTGATGCCGAGGGCGATATTTTCCGTGGCCTGGAAGTGGTCGAACACGCCTGTTCCATCGGCACCCTGCAAATGGGCGAGTTTGCCGAGAACGTTGCCGGCGGCGTCGATACCTACACGTTGCGCCAACCGATTGGTGTGTGTGCGGGCATTACCCCGTTCAATTTCCCGGCGATGATTCCGCTGTGGATGTTCCCGATGGCCATCGCCTGCGGTAACACCTTCGTGCTCAAACCGTCGGAGCAGGATCCGCTGTCGACCATGCTGCTGGTGGAGCTGGCCATCGAGGCTGGTGTGCCGGCGGGCGTGCTCAACGTGGTGCATGGCGGCAAGGATGTGGTGGATGCCCTCTGCACCCACAAGGACATCAAGGCGGTTTCCTTTGTCGGCTCAACGGCGGTCGGCACCCACGTGTATGACTTGGCGGGTCGGCATGGCAAGCGCGTGCAATCGATGATGGGCGCCAAGAACCATGCGGTGGTGTTGCCTGATGCCAATCGCGAACAGACCCTCAATGCTTTGGTCGGCGCCGGTTTCGGGGCGGCGGGCCAGCGTTGCATGGCCACTTCGGTGGTGGTCATGGTAGGCGCGGCCAGACAATGGCTACCCGAGCTCAAGGCTCTGGCGCAGAAGCTCAAGGTCAACGCCGGCAGTGAGCCGGGCACGGATGTCGGCCCGGTCATTTCCAAGCGGGCCAAGGCGCGGATTCTTGAATTGATCGAGAGTGGCGTACAGGAAGGGGCCAAGCTGGAACTTGATGGCCGTGGCATCAGCGTACCGGGTTTCGAGCAAGGCAACTTCGTCGGCCCGACCCTGTTTTCGGGCGTGACTACCAGGATGCGTATTTACACCGAAGAAATCTTCGGCCCGGTGTTGGTGGTGCTGGAAGTCGACACCCTTGATCAGGCAATCGCCCTGGTCAATGCCAACCCGTTTGGCAACGGCACCGGCCTGTTCACGCAAAGCGGGGCGGCGGCGCGTAAATTCCAGAGCGAAATCGACGTCGGCCAGGTGGGGATCAACATCCCGATTCCGGTACCGGTGCCGTTTTTCAGCTTCACCGGCTCCCGTGGTTCGAAACTCGGTGACTTGGGCCCCTACGGCAAACAAGTGGTGCAGTTCTACACTCAGACCAAGACCGTTACCGCACGCTGGTTCGATGATGACAGCGTCAATGACGGTGTGAACACCACCATCAATCTGCGTTAAGGAGCCGGACATGAAGATCGCATTTATCGGTCTGGGCAACATGGGCGCCCCCATGGCGCGCAATCTGCTCAAGGCCGGCCATTCGCTGAACCTGTTCGACCTGAACCAGACGGTGCTGGCTGAACTGGCCACATTGGGCGGCACCATCAGCGCCTCGCCTCGCGATGCGGCCCAGGGCGTGGCCCTGGTGATCACCATGTTGCCGGCTGCTGCCCATGTCCGTAGCGTCTGGCTGGGTGAAGACGGTGTACTGGCTGGCATCGCCGCCGGTACGCCCGCGGTGGATTGCAGCACCATCGACCCGCAGACCGCTCGCGATGTTGCCGCCGCAGCCGCCAAACAAGGCGTAGCAATGGCCGACGCGCCAGTCTCCGGCGGCACCGGTGGCGCAGCGGCCGGCACGTTGACCTTCATGGTGGGTGCCACTGCTGAATTGTTCGCCACCCTGCAACCGGTGCTGGCGCAGATGGGCCGTAATATCGTGCATTGCGGCGACGTCGGCACCGGGCAGATCGCCAAGATCTGCAACAACCTGCTGTTGGGGATTTCCATGGTAGGCGTCAGCGAAGCCATGGCCCTGGGCGATGCCTTGGGGATCGATACGCAGGTACTGGCCGGGATCATCAACAGCTCAACAGGCCGTTGCTGGAGTTCGGACACCTACAACCCGTGGCCTGGCGTGATCGAAACAGCACCAGCGTCCCGTGGCTACACCGGAGGGTTTGGTGCCGAGCTGATGCTCAAGGACCTGGGCCTGGCTACCGAAGCGGCGCGGCAGGTTCATCAGCCGGTGGTGCTAGGCGCGGTTGCGCAGCAGTTGTACCAGGCGATGAGTCAGCGGGGCGAGGGCGGCAAGGATTTTTCGGCGATTGTTAACAGCTATCGCAAGCCGCAATAAGAGCTGGGGCATCGACGTCACAGAGTCTGTGCAATTTGGAAAGCTGTTTTCCGAGAGACCATGTCGGGTGGTCTCTCGGTTTTTTGTTTCAGGCGAAGACGAAATATTTACGCACGGTCTCGACCACTTCCCACGTGCCTTTCATGCCAGGCTCGATGACGAAGATGTCACCGGCCCGCAGATGGATCGGCTCCATGCCATCGGGGGTGATGATGCAGTAGCCTTCCTGGAAATGGCAGTACTCCCACTTCACATAGTCCACGCGCCACTTGCCCGGTGTACAGATCCAGGTGCCCATGATCTTGCTGCCGTCTTCGCTGGTGTAGGCGTTGAGGTTGACGGTGTGCGGATCGCCTTCGAGTTTTTCCCATTTGCAGGCATCGAGTACGGGCAGCGGATGGGTATCGCGCAGGACGGTGATGGGGGCGGTCATGTGAACTCCGAAAGGGACAGAAGAGAGCAGGCACCCTAACGCGCGACATGATCGGGCAGATGCCTGTGCTCGACACCGGCCTATCCAGAAGCGCGCATCAGCGAGCGGTCAGGTGCGTGGCAAGGGCTTTGGCGTAGGCGGGCAAGTTGTCGAAGCGGCGGGCGCACAGCCGCAGTGAGCGTTGAGCCCAGGCCTCTTGCAGCGAGACCCATTGCCAGGAAGGTTCGGGCGGGCGCCGCGCGATCGCGGCCTTTGGCACGATGGCAATGCCCGCACCATGAGCGACCATGCGAATCACGCCATCAAAACCGTCGGCGCGAATGCGAATGTGCATGCGTCGTCCGGTGTGCAGCGCCTGTTCTTCGAGGTAGATCGCCAGCGCACTGGAAGCGTTCAGGCCTACATAATCATGGCCGAGGGTCTCATTGAAACTCAGCAGGCGACCATCAGCCAGGGGATGTTCCGAGGGCAGGATCAATACCAGCGGATCATCGCGGAAGGGCCGGGTTTCAAGGCCGGCGATGTCCACCGCGTCGGAGATGATACCCAGGTCCGCCGCACCCTGACGCAGCGCATGGGTGATCCGTGAACTGGGCAATTCCTGCAGATCGATGTCGAGGTTGGAATGGGCCTTGAGAAAGTCGGCCAGCAATTCCGGCAGGTATTCGGTCATGGCGCTGGTGTTGCACAACAACCGCACCCGGCCTTTGACGCCGCGGGCGTATTCGCCGAGGTCCTGTTGCAGGTGTTCGGCATGTTGCAGCAACACCCGGGCATGTTGCGCCAGTGCCTGGCCGGCCGATGTGGGTGTTACACCGCGCCGCCCGCGTTCGAGCAATTCAATCCCCAGGGAGGCCTCCATGGCCCGGACCCGGGCACTGGCCGCTGCCAGGGAGAGATGGCTGCGGGCAGCGCCGGCAGTGATGTTGCCGGTGTCGAGGATGTGCAGGTAGAGGCGCAGGTCGGTGAGGTCGAAGTGCATGGGGGATGTGATCCTGTGCCGGGTTCTGGGGTGTCTGGAACATTGTCATCGCGAGCAGGCTCGCTCCCACGAGAACAATGCAGGATCCAAGGTGGGAGCGAGCCTGCTCGCGATGGCGTCTACAGCCTCAGCAAATTCTTCAGCCTCTTGCTCGGCCAGAGGCTATCTCAGTATATGGCAGATTCAAAACCCGACCGCCAGGGCCCACGATAGCCCCATGAACACACTCATGGCTTTCTATCAAAATCTTGGCCCTGCCCTTTCTTTGCTGGTCATAGGCACTTTCCTGCTGGCCGGCACCATCAAGGGTGTGATCGGCCTCGGCCTGCCGACCATTTCCATGGGCCTGCTCGGCCTGGCTATGGCTCCGACACAGGCTGCGGCGTTGCTCGTCATCCCGGCCACGCTGACCAATATCTGGCAACTGACCTTTGGCGGTCATCTGCAAACCCTGATCAGGCGCTTGTGGCCACTGTTGCTGGCGATTTGCATCGGCACCGCTCTGGGCACGTTGTGGTTCGATACGGTGGGGGGACCTTGGGCGGTGCGAGCATTGGGTGGCGCGTTATTGCTGTACGCGCTGAGCGGGCTGTTGCTGCCGACATTGCGGGTCGCTGCCAGTGTTGAGCCGTGGCTCGCACCGTTCTGCGGTCTGCTCACTGGCCTCATCACTTGTGCGACGGGTGTGTTCGTCATTCCGGCGGTGCCGTACCTGCAAGCGTTGGGCTTGAGCAAGGACGAACTGGTGCAGGCGTTGGGGTTGTCATTCACGGTTTCGACACTGGCCCTGGCGGCCGGCCTGCTGTGGCGCGGCGCCTTGGGCGGTGGCGAATTAAGTGCTTCGGTGCTGGCCCTGGCGCCAGCGCTGTTGGGGATGTGGCTGGGGCAATGGCTGCGTCAGCGCATCAGCGCCGTGCTGTTCAGGCGGGTATTTTTCATTGGCCTCGCTGTGCTCGGCGGCCATTTGCTGATCAGCGGCTAGCCGAGGACGGGCTGAGCATGTCGACGCGGCGGATCTCGAAATCGCGCTCCAGGTATTCCATGCGCTGCTCAAAAAACTGCTTCATGTGCGGCAGGTTCGAATGCACGTCCAGATGAGCCTGGGATTGCCAGATCTCATAGAAGATAAACAGGGTCGGGTCTTGCCGGTCTCGCAGCATGTGATACTCGATGCAACCGGGTTCGGCACGGCTCGGCTCCACGTAGGCACGAAACAGCGTTTCGAAGGCTTCGGCTTTTTCCGGACGGGTCTTGGCGTGCAAAATGAAACCGTGCAATTCGCTCATTGGAGTGGCTCCTGAATAAAAGTATGCGAATGCTACGGCAAGAATTGGCTGCCTATTCGTGCGTATAGGTCAAATCAGTTTTGCCGTTGCAGCGCTTACTCCGCCGCAAGCTCATCGGTACTCTGCCGCCATCATTTTCAATCTTTCCATTGGGTGACCGTTCAACCGTGTCCCCTGGAATCCGATGAGGCTCTCCATGAAAAAAGTCCTGCTGCTCAACGGTGGTAAACAATTCGCTCACTCCGACGGTCGCTATAACGCCACCCTCCATGATGCGGCGGTCAGCGTGTTGGACCGTGGCGGGTTCGATGTGAAAACCACGTTCATCGACGGTGGTTACGACATCAAGGAAGAAGTTGCCAAATTCCTCTGGGCCGACGTGATCATTTACCAGATGCCAGGCTGGTGGATGGGCGCGCCGTGGACCGTCAAGAAATACGTCGATGAGGTCTTCACCGAAGGCCATGGCAGCCTCTATGCCAGCGACGGCCGCACCCGCTCCGATGCTTCGCAGAAATACGGCAGCGGTGGCTTGTTACAGGGCAAGCAATACATGTTGTCGTTGACCTGGAACGCCCCGCAGCAAGCCTTCGATGACCCGACCGACTTCTTTGAAGCCAAGGGTGTGGACGCTGTGTACTTCCCGTTCCACAAGGCCAACCAGTTCCTGGGCATGAGCGGATTGCCAACCTTCCTGTCTGTGGACGTGATGAAACGCCCGAATATCGAGGCCGATGTGGCGCGTTATGAGCAGCACTTGATTGAGGTGTTCGGCCTGAAGGCGTGACCTTTCTTTTGTCACGTATCCCGATACTATCCTGGGGCTCGGGTCCGCTTTGCGGCCCGGCGAGGATAGATTCCCTCGCCACAAGAGAGCGCAGTCGACAGGGGGATGCGTGAAAGCCAGATCCGACGAATTACAGATTTTCGTCTGCGTGATCGAGTGCGGTTCGATATCCGCCGCCGCCGAGCAGGTCGGGCAGACGCCGTCTGCGGTCAGTCGCACCTTGTCGCGCCTGGAAGCCAAGCTCGATACCACGCTGATCAACCGCACCACGCGGCGCATGGACCTGACCGAAGAGGGCAAGTATTTCTTCGAGCAGGCCAAGGGCATTCTCGACCAGATGGATGAGCTGGAGGAGCGCCTGTCGTCTCGCCAGAAAAACCCGGCGGGGCGGTTGCGGATCAATGCGGCTTCGCCTTTCATGTTGCACGCTATCGTGCCGCATATCGAAGAGTTCCGCGGGCTCTACCCGGATATCCAGCTCGAACTCAACAGCAACGACCTGATCATCGATTTGCTCGAGCAAAGTACCGACATAGCGATCCGCATCGGCACCCTCAGCGACTCGACGCTACATGCCCGATCACTGGGGTGCAGTCCGCTGCATATCCTGGCCAGCCCGGCCTATCTGAAGCAGCACGGTACACCTGCCACTGTCGCCGAACTGGCCCGGCATGCACTGTTGGGGTTTGCCCAGAATGAGGGCCTCAATCAGTGGCCGCTGCGTCACGAGCACGGTGATCGTTGGCCGATCCAGCCTGCCATCAGCGCGTCCAGTGGCGAAACCGTGCGTCACTTGGCGCTGCAAGGGCAGGGCATAGCGTGCCTGTCGGACTTCATGACCCGTGAAGACATCCGTGCCGGCCAGCTCAAGGTGCTGCTGGCCGATGCCAACAGCGGATATCGCCAACCGATCAACGCGGTGTATTACCGCAACTCCCAACTGGCCCTGAGGATCCAGTGCTTTCTGGACTTCATCCAGGGCAAGCTCGCCGAATACGCCTCGCGGGAATTCAAAGGCTGATTCGTGGCTTCAAGGCGAGTGTGGTTTGGGTTCGGGGGCTGGCCGATGCGCGCGTACGTCGGTGAGCGGCTGTGAAGCGGCGCTCGTTTGTCGTCAGCCGCGCAGATGAGTCAGCGGCAGTTCGGTGCTGTTGAGCACCTGGTTCAACACGAAGCTGGACCGCACACTGGTGACCCCGTCAATCCGGGTCAGGTGCCCCAGCAGCAGTTTCTGATAATGGTCCATGTCCGGCACCACGACCTTGAGCTGGTAATCCGCATCCATGCCGGTCACCAGGCTGCATTCCAACACCTGGGGCAAATTGCGGATGGCGGCTTCGAAGTTCTCGAAACGTTCAGGGGTGTGGCGGTCCATGCCGATGAGCACGTAGGCCGTCAGGCTCAGGCCGAGCATTTTGCGGTCGAGCAGGGCGACCTGACGGGTAATGTAGCCGTCGTCTTCCAGTTGCTTGACCCGCCGCGAGCAGGGGGACGGCGACAGGCCGATGCGTTCGGCCAGCTCCTGATTGGAGATGCGCGCGTCGCGCTGCAATTCCGCCAGAATGCTCAGGTCGTAACGGTCGAGTTTGCTCATTGGTCGGGCCTTTGTCTGGATAATTGCTGGATATTATCTATCGCGGGTAAAAAATTGCGCAAGTGATGTTTATTTACGCAATCTTCGCAATCATTCGTCGGTGCTCCGAGCCTATTCTTATCACCAAGATCACTGCTCGGACAAACAGTCCAGTGCGGCCCGCCTAATCCGGCCGGCCGCGGTCGCAGCACCCACCGGTGTCTGGCAGACCCCCGAGCTGCACACTGTCCAGAAGACGGCGTGAGGTGAGCCGACGTCAAAAGCGTCGCGCACGGACGAAGTTCTCAAGGGGAGGCCGACGGGCCTCCCTTTTTTATGCCTGCGAAATAATGGCGGCGACTGATAATCTGTCGCAGAACCGGCCTAGGCTTTTCCAGTCTCATTCATCAGGCCCTGAACCGTTGTGAGGAATTTCATGAAGTCGCGCATCTGGCGTTTGGCAGGTGTTGGTCTGTTGTGGGCAAGTGTCAGTGCGCAGGGAGTGGCCGACGATCAGCAAAACCGTGGCGGCCCGGAGGGGCGAGGTGGCAATGGCCAGGGTTATTCAGGCCAACCCCGGCCACAGAGCAACGAGATCATTCGCGGCGACAACAGCCGCCAGTTTGAGGTCCAGCCTCACGCTCAAGGCGGCCAGCCCTACAACCGCCCGCCGCAAGACCCCAATGGTCGTCCGCCGCAGCCACCGGGTAACAGCCTGCCGATCCAGGGCCGCCCCGACAGCGTGACCCAGACTCAGGAGCCGAGGCCGGGTTACTACCGCGATATTCCGCGCCGCAGTGATGGCTATCCGAGCGGTGGCCCACGCCCCAGCCATGACCCTCGCCCTGATCAGCACTGGTCCGGTCGGCCGGACGGTCATGGCAACGGCTGGGGGCCGGGGCCGCAATATCGTCCTGGGTATGTAATCGATCGTTTTCCGGATCGTCACTACCGCGTGCCTTACCGTGGCCATGACTATTTTTATTCGGGCGGTTACTGGTATCGCCCCCAAGGGCCGCGCTATATCGTGGTTGAGCCGCCGCGCGGAATCCGTACCCGTTATCTGCCCGATTATGCCCGGGAAGTCTGGATCGGCGGCTCGCTGTTTTTCCTCGCCGCCGGTGCCTATTACATCTACGAAGCCAACACCCGGGACTACGTCGTCGTTGACGCGCCGGTGAGCAACCCGCAGCCCCAGCCCCAAGGCAACAGCTACGATGTGGTGGCTTATCCAGCCAACGGCCAGTCTCCCGAGCAGGTCAATCAGGATGGCTACGAATGCTATCGCTGGGCGGTGCAGCAGAGCGGTTTCGATCCGCGCAACTACACCTACCCGCCCGCGCCGCAAGTGGTACAGACCTATCGTCAGGCCCAAGGGAGTTGCTTGAGCAGTCGTGGGTATCAGGTGACGTACTGATCACTCGAAAGAAAACACTCCCCTGTGGCGAGGGAGCTTGCTCCCGCTCGGTTGCGCAGCGACCGTAAAATCTTGGGCCTGCTGCGCAGGCCAGCGGGAGCAAGCTCCCTCGCCACGGGGTTCTGTGTTCGGCGTCAGGCGCTGGTGCGCTTCACCACTTCCGACGGATCGGCATGCACCAACACTTCCGCCTTCGGATAGGCGCGGTGTATGGCATCGGCGGCCTGGTCGCTGATGCCGTGGGCCACTGACAGGGTCAGTTCTCCCGGCAATTCCAGATGCAGTTGCACGAACCAATGGTTACCTGAGATCCGCGTGCGCAGATCGTGGGCACCCAGTACCCCGGGCACCGCGCAGGCCAGTTCCAGCATGCGCTGACTGACGTCGGGCGGCAGTTCCTCATCCATCAATACCGCGAAGCTTTCCCGGGCGATCTGGATCGCGCTCCACAGGATGTAGACGGCGATGCCCAGGCCGAACCAGGCATCCAGTTGATGCCAGCCCAACCCGGCCAGCACCAGGGCGACCAGGATGCTGCCGTTGAGCAACAGATCCGAGCGATAGTGCAGCGAGTCAGCGCGCACGGCGTTGGAGCCGGTGGCGCGGACGACCCGATGTTGCAGCGCCAACAAGGCCAGGGTCAGCCCCAGGGAGAATACGATCACGCCGACACTGAGCCAGGCCGCTTCCACCGGGACCGGGTTTTTCAGACGCTCAAACGCCTGTAGCGCAATCAACACCGCACTGCCGCCGATGAACAATGCCTGGGCCATGCCGGCCAGGGACTCGGCTTTGCCGTGGCCGTAACGATGGTCCTCGTCGGCGGGGCGCAATGCGTAATGCACCGCCAGCAGGTTGAGCAGCGACGTGACGCCGTCCAGCGCCGAGTCGGTCAGGCCGGCGAGCATGCTCACCGAGCCGCTCAGCCACCAGGCCAGTGCCTTGGCAATGACCAGAATAAGCGCCACGGCCACCGAAGCACGGGTGGCCAGACGCAGCAGACGGGCATGTTCGGTGCTGGTGGTCATGGCGCGGTCGTTCCTTCAATAGCGCCCATCACGCGGCCGGTTTAAGCCCGAGGGCGGCCAGTTGCTGGGCGTTGCCCTTGCTTTGGATCAAACGTGGGTCGTCCAGGAGGAAACTGCGGCCCAGTTCGCTCTCCAAAATCGCTTGCAGCTTTTGGTTGTTGACGCTGCCGTCGGCGTTGATCGCCGGCTTGAGCTTTTCTGGCTCGATCTGGACGCTTCTGCCGGGCTCGAAATAAATCGCCCCGGTGGCGAAGTCCACGGCGAACGCGATCAGGCCGGGGATGATGTAGAACAGCAGGCCGACGGCGTCCAGCGCGGCAATCGCCGGGTCGATCTTGCCGTCGATCTGGCCGCGACGGTCGGGGTAGAAGATCGAGCCGCAGGCGCTGATCTGGGTCAGCAGGGAGGCGACCAGAACGCCGCCGATCACGCGAAAGGGAATACGCATAGCAATCTCCTGAGCAGGTAAAGGCGTTGCTGGTTGGAGTCCAGACCACGCTAAACAGTTCGCCGTTATACTCGGCCCTCTGTTTTGGAGCCAGCATGATTTCTTTGCCGATTGATGAAGTTTTACCTGCCCTGCGTCAAGCCTTGGCGTCGCGTCACGAAGCCGTGCTCGAAGCGCCGCCCGGCGCTGGTAAAACCACCCGCGTCCCCTTGGCCCTGTTGAATGAGTCCTGGCTGGCCGGGCAGACGATTCTGATGCTTGAGCCCCGGCGCCTGGCGGCACGGGCGGCGGCCGAGCGACTGGCCAGCGAGCTGGGGGAAAAGGTCGGTGAAACCGTCGGCTACCGAATTCGTCTCGACAGCAAGGTGGGCCCCAAGACCCGCATTGAAGTGGTCACCGAAGGCATCCTCACCCGCCGCTTGCAGGACGACCCGGCGCTGGAGGGCGTGGGGCTGCTGATTTTTGATGAATTCCACGAACGCAGTCTCGACGCCGACCTGGCCCTGGCCTTGAGTCTCAATGGCCGCGAGCTGTTTCGCGACGACCAGCCGCTGAAAATCCTGCTGATGTCCGCGACTCTGGAAGGCGAGCGCCTGGCCGGGTTGTTGGACGACGCGCCGATCCTGCGCAGTGAAGGGCGCATGTTCCCGGTGACGGTGCGCTGGGGCCGGCCGTTCCAGCCCGGCGAGTTCATCGAGCCGCGCCTAGTGCAGACCGTGCTCGAAGCGCTGCACGATGAAACCGGCAGCGTGCTGGTGTTCTTGCCTGGGCAAGCGGAGATCCGCCGGGTTCATCAGCAACTGGCCGATGCCTTGGGTGAAGGCGGCAATGTGCTGCTCTGTCCGTTGCATGGCGAGCTGGACCTCGCCGCCCAACGCGCGGCCATCGACCCGGCGCCGCCCGGCCAGCGCAAAGTGGTGCTGGCCACCAACATCGCCGAAACCAGCCTGACCATCAATGGCGTGCGGGTGGTGATCGATGCCGGATTGGCGCGAGTGCCACGTTTCGATCCGGGCAGCGGCATGACCCGCCTCGACACCCAGCGGATTTCCCGGGCCAGCGCCACTCAGCGGGCCGGGCGGGCCGGGCGTCTGGAGCCGGGGGTGTGCTATCGGTTGTGGTCCGAAGACCAGCACGAACAACTGGCCGCTTATGGCAGCGCAGAGATTCTTTCGGCGGACCTGGCCGGGCTGGCTCTGCAATTGGGGCGTTGGGGCGTGACGCCGCAGCAATTGGTCTGGCTCGACATCCCGCCCACCGCCGCTTATGCCCAGGCGCAGGAGCTGCTGCAACGCCTGAGCGCGCTGGACGGCGAGCAACTGACCCGTCATGGCCAAGCCATGGCCGAACTGCCGGCTCACCCGCGCATCGCGCATTTGTTGCTGCGCGGGCAGTCGCTGGGGCTGGCGGACATGGCGTGCAACGTCGCGGCGCTGTTGGGTGAGCGAGACATTCTGCGTGGCGCCGGGGCGGACCTGCACACGCGCCTGGCGTTGCTGTCCGGTGAAGAGCGGGCGGCCCGTGGCGCCCAGGGCGGGGTACAGCGGGCGCGGCAACTGGCCCGGCAATATCGCGGTTACCTGCGGGGCAAAGCCGAAGACGCCGTCGCCGACCCCGAACATCCGCGCTGGCTGGGCGCTTTACTGGCGTTGGCCTACCCGGATCGCGTCGCTCAACAGCGGCGGCCCGGCGGGGCGGAGTATCGCCTGGCCAACGGCCGTGCAGCGTTGTTTGCCGAAGCGGACAGCCTGATGAAACAGCCGTGGCTGGTGATCGCCGACCTGGGCAGCCGACAGGGGCAGCGGGAAGAGCGAATCTACCTGGCGACGGATTTCGAGCCGGCGCTGTTTGATTCGGTGTTGGCCGAACAGGTGCGCACGGTGGATCAACTGGATTGGGACGAGCGTGAAGGCGTGCTGCGGGCCGAGCGCCAGCGCAAGGTCGGCGAACTGGTGCTCAGCCGTGAGCCACTGACCGGCCTGGATGAGTCGGCGCGCAGCCAGGCGCTGGTGAACCTGGTACGGCGCAAGGGACTGGAGTTGCTGCCCTGGACGCCGGAGCTGCGGCAATGGCAGGCGCGGGTGGCACTGTTGCGCCGGCTCGACCTGGAGGCCAAGAGCGAGAGTGATTGGCCAGATGTCAGCGACGGAGCGCTACTGAACACGCTTGAGCAATGGTTGATACCGTACCTGGGACGCGTGTCACGTCTCAGCCATTTCGCCAACCTGGACCTGTCGAGTATTGTCCACAACCTGCTGCCCTGGCCCTTGCCGCAACGGCTGGATGAATGGGCACCCCATCATCTGAGCGTGCCCTCGGGCTCGTCGATTCGCCTGGACTACAGCGAACACCCGCCGATTCTCGCGGTACGCTTGCAGGAACTGTTCGGCCTGGCCGACACCCCACGCATTGCCGGCGGCCGACAGGTCGTCAAACTGCACCTGTTGTCACCGGCGCGGCGACCGGTGCAGGTGACCCAGGATCTGGCGAATTTCTGGCGCAGCACCTATGCCGAAGTAAAGAAAGACCTCAAGGGACGTTATCCCAAGCATTACTGGCCGGACGATCCGCTGGTGGCCGAAGCCACGGCCCGGATCAAACCCCGCAAGTGATAAACCGCCGGTTTGGCCCGCCAGCACGGGGGCGCAAATGGTAGATTCACCGACCCATCAACTGCTTTATACGCAGTCCCGGTTACTTGGCTTCAGATTCGGAACAGTTCATGGCAAAGAAACCAGCAGCGCCCACCTCCCAGGCACCGATGACCTTGGCCACCAGGGGTTCGAGCCTGACGTTGATCGATGTGGCAAAGATTGCAGGCGTCTCGCCAATGACCGTTTCCAGGGCTTTGCATCGCCCGGAACTGGTGAGCGAGAACACGCGGGAGAAGGTCCGCGAAGCGGTGCGCCAATCGGGCTATGTGCCGAACATGCTGGCGGGTAGCCTGGCGAGCAACAAAAGTCGTCTGGTGGCGATTTTCCTTCCAACCATCGCTAACTCCATTTTTGCAGACACCGTGCAATCGCTGATGGACCGCCTGACCCAAGCGGGCTATCAAACCCTGCTCGGTCTGACCGGCTACAGCGCGGAGCAGGAAGAGAAACTGCTTGAAGCCGTACTCGGTCGTCGTCCGGACGGCATCGTATTGACCGGTACGCTCCATACCGAATCAAGTCGCTTGCGACTCGCCCAGGCGGGAATTCCCGTGGTCGAGGCCTGGGATCTGAGTGAAGACCCTTTGGACATGCTGGTTGGCTTCTCCCATGAAAAAGTCGGGCAAGAGACCGCGCGACATTTGCTTGAAAAGGGTTACCAGCGCTTTTCCGTGGTGACCATCAGCGACCCGCGTGGCCTGCGTCGCTGCAACAGTCTTATCGCCGAGCTGCAGCGCCAGGGCATTGAAGAGGTGCCCATGGAAGTCCTGGCGCCCCCCGCCACGCTGGAGGTGGGGCGCGAGGGGCTGCGGCGGCTGCTGGATCTGCCGGTGCGCCCCGACATCGTGGTGTGCAGCTCCGATACCGTGGCTCAAGGTGTGTTGGCGCAAGCCGCCAGCCTTGGCTTGAAGGTGCCCGCTGAGCTGGCCGTCATGGGCTTCGGGGATCTCAGCAGCGCGGCGCAGGTTTACCCGGCACTGTCGACCGTCAGCGTCGATGGCGGCAAGATTGGCCTGCAAGTGGCTGAGGCACTGCTTGAACGATTCGACAATCCCGGCGCCCATCTCAAACCCGTGCGAATTGACACCGGCTTCACGTTCATCGACCGCGCCAGTACCTGAGCCTGGCAGTCGATTTTCCGGGGATTTACGGGATTGAATGATTGCGCAATCAGTGTAGTATCGAGGCAAGAGACCTTCTGAAGCATCGACGAAGGTCTTTTTTATGTCTCGTGATGATTGCGCAATCATCGTCGCCTTCAGAGCCTGTCCAAGGAGAGCCCCATGCTCGTACAAGAACAATCGCTCAAGTCCTCCGATGACGACCGAATCGCCTGGGTTCGTGTCGCTTCGGTCATCCTGCCGCTGGCCAATCCCATCAGTGATGCCAAGGTCCTTACCGGACGGCAAAAGCCGATGACTGAAATCGCCATCCTGTTTGCCGAAATCGAGACCGTCGATGGGCATCAGGGCCTGGGTTTCAGTTACTCCAAACGTGCCGGCGGGCCGGGACAATTCGCTCATGCCAAGGAAATCGCCCCGGCGCTGATCGGGGAAAACCCCAGTGACATTGCCAAACTCTGGACCAAGCTGTGTTGGGCTGGCGCGTCGGTGGGCCGCAGCGGTATGTCGACCCAGGCCATCGGGGCGTTCGACGTGGCGTTGTGGGATCTGAAGGCCAAGCGCGCCAACCTGTCGCTGGCGCGCTTGCTCGGTGCTCAACGTGACTCGGTGCGTTGCTACAACACTTCCGGTGGCTTCCTTCACACCCCGCTTGATCAGTTGATGAAGAACACTGACCTCTCGCGAGAAAAGGGAATTGGCGGCATCAAGTTGAAGGTCGGGCAACCGGATTGCGCCATCGACATTGAACGGGTCAGTGCGGTGCGCAAGCACTTGGGTGACAACTTCCCGTTGATGGTGGATGCCAACCAGCAATGGGATCGCCCGACGGCCCAGCGCATGTGTCGGCAATTTGAAGCGTACAACCTGATCTGGATTGAAGAGCCGCTGGACTGCTATGACGCTGAAGGCCATGCCGCGTTGGCGCAGCAGTTCGATACACCGATTGCCACGGGTGAAATGCTCACCAGCGTTGCTGAACATGCCGAGTTCATCAAGCAGCGCGGCGCTGATTTCCTGATGCCCGACGCGCCACGAGTAGGCGGCATCACCCCTTACCTGAAGGTCGCATCAATGGCCGAGCAGGCGGGCCTGATGCTGGCTCCCCATTTCGCCATGGAACTGCACGTTCACCTGGCAGCCGCTTATCCGACCGAGCCCTGGGTCGAGCATTTCGAATGGCTTGAGCCGCTGTTCAACGAGCGTCTGGAAACCCGCGACGGTCGGATGTTGGTGCCCACTCGCCCCGGTTTGGGACTGACGCTGAGCGAACAAGTCAAACCCTGGACGGTTCAGGAAGCCGAGACAGGTACTCGTCCCTGATCAAGCGTGGGTGATTCGGACCAGCGCCACACTCGTCTGACGGCGAATGTGGCTTGGCATCACGGCGTGGCCGGCAACAGGAATCGGGCAATCACCGGCAAATGATCGGAGATACGCAAGGTATCGTCTTGCCGCACCCGAGCCTCGACCCGCTTGATCCGAGGGCTGTAGAACAGGTAGTCGACAGTGCGGTCAGGGCCGTTGAGGCCGGGGTCGTTCGGGTAGTGGGTCAGCCAGTGGCTGCGATCGATGCCGCTGGCTTCGTTGTTGGTGGGGATCATCGGGTATTTGTCCCACAGCAGGTGCAGAGGGCTGTCGGCGGAGTAGGGCGTGCGCTGCGCGGCTGGCAGGCGCCGGTATTGGCCCAGGGGTAGCAGATTGAAGTCGCCACCGATCAGCCAGGGTTTGCCTCGCGATTCAAGTTTGTCCAGTACCTTGCTCACGGCCTTGACCTGGTTCGGCAGGGTTTCATCCGGCTGCGTGGCCCGTTCCAGGTGGGTGTTGAGCACGACCAGGTGGCCACCACTGCTCAGCGGCAGGTGACTGACCAACAAAGCGTTTTTCGGCTGGAACTGACGGCTGATGAAATTGGCCCCGGCCACCGGCAACTGCACCCGTTCCGCTTGATCGATGCGGTAACGGCTCAACGTCGCCAACTGCCGGCCGACGCTGCCGAAGATATGCGGGTCGGGGATGAAATCGGCTTTCCAGTCAAAGGCGCTGGTGCTGCACGGATACAGGTCGGTCAATCGTTCCTGCAACAACTTGAGCTGGTTCTGGTAGTCGCTGGCCTTGGCGCCGTCGTCCAGTTCCTGGAGCAACACGACGTCCGGTTGCTCGTCGCGAATGACCCTTGCCACTTCGTCGAGGCTGAAGGCCATGTCTTCGAGGGTCGGGCTTTCATCGTCACCCTGGGCCAGGTCGTGCCAGAACACGTAGCGCTTGCCGGCCAGGAACTGGACGTTCCAGGTCATCACCTTCAAGGCCTGGCCAGGCACGAGCGTTGCGGTGTTGGCGGGGCAACTGACCGGCAGTGCTTCCCGGGATTGTGGGCGCCAGGTCAGGCTATAGATCGACAGGGCGGCCAGGCTGAGAATCAACAACAGGCCCAGCAAGGTGTAGCGCAATAGACGGGTCATGGCTCGACTTAAATGGGCAATACGCAAAAGTGATCCCGAGCATAACCGAGAGCAGTCGCCGAGCCCAAGCCCGTAACCTGCGCAGCAGTCGTCAACGGCTGTCAGGTTTTTCCGCGACCAGCATGAACATCCGGAACAGCACCACGGTGGTGAACAGCTGCAGGAAACTGTGAACGCTGTCGATCAGCAAGGTGATCAACGGGTTCTGGGGCGGCGGGTACACCGACAGGCTGGCGCCCTTGAGCAGCCAGAGCGGGACCATCACGCAAAGAATGCACAACAGGATGCGCCAGAAACTGCCGCGGCTCAGGCGCAGGCTTTCCTTCATTGCTGCCAGCGGAGTCAGGCCGCGCAGCACCAGCAGGTATTCGCCAAAGGCCAGGACCACCATCAGCCAAAGGCCCGGCAGGAAGTACAACGAAATGCCCACCAGAATCAGCAACGTATTGAGTGCGGTCAGCAGGGCAAAGCGTGGCCACAGGGTCAGGGCCGTGGCGAGAAGGTCACGGGGACGGGGCGATTCACCGCGACTGCGAGCGTCGAGAAACAGAATCAGCGCGGCGGTGTAGAGCGGGTATATCAGCAGCCCGACGATCAGGCTGTAGCCGGAAAAACCTTCGGGGCCCACGGCGCTGTCCACGCCTTGTTGCAGCACGGCCTCGAGGATCACCAGCGGCAGGCACAGCTGGGCGATCCGGCCAAGATGGCGTTTGAAGAAATACAAAGAGTCGCGCAGCACGTCAAACGGATTCATGAGTCGGTATCGCAGGTCAAAAAGCGGTCCGACACTTTAACCGATCAGGCGCCTGCACAAGCAAACGTAAACATCAGGTAAAGACCATTGAAACCTCTGTGCCCAGCCCCATTACTGGCTGGCATCGGTCCTGTAGGGCCGGCATGGTTTTTCTACCCGGCAATCTGATGAGGTCGCCATGAACAGCGAAGAACAAACCCTGATCGATGGACTGTTTTCACGGCTGCAACAGGCCGAAAAGGATGCAGCCCCGCGCGATGTCCAGGCCGAGGCGCGGATCAAGGAACATATGACCCGCCAGCCCGCGGCGGGCTATTTCATGACCCAGGCGATTCTGGTGCAAGAGACGGCGCTCAAAAGCCTCGACGAGCAGAACAGGCAACTGACCCAGCAGATCGAGCAGTTGCAAGCGGACCTGCAACAGGCCCGGCAACAGCCTCCAGCGCCCAGCGGTGGTGGTTTTCTCTCGAGTATTTTCGGTGGCAGCTCGCGCGACCCACGGCCAACGTCCGCTCCAGGCGCTTCGCCCGCCAGCGGTGGCGGCTGGCGCGAACCGGCGCGGCCTGGCTTCAATGCGCCACCCCAGCAGAACTACGCCGCGCCGCCCGCTAACTACGGCGCCGCGCAACAGCAGGCTCCAGGGGCCGGCAGCTTCATGAGCGGCGCGCTGAAAACCGCGGCTGGCGTGGCCGGGGGCGTGATGCTGGCCCAGGGCATCAGCAGTCTGTTCCACGGTGCCCAGCAGCCTCAGGAAGTCGTCGAGGTCATCGAGCCAGAGCCGGCCCAACCGGTCAACGACACGGCAAGCAGTGACAGCGGCTGGGGCAATGACTCAAACGTCGCTGGTAGCGATGCCTATGGCAACGACCAGAGCGGTTTCGCCGACGCCGACTACAGCGACGATTCATCCTTCTTCGGCGATGACGACTCCTTCGTCTGACCTGCCATTCGTCCGGGGCGCCCAGGTGCCTCGGACCGATTATTCGCGGAACATTCCTCTGGGCTGGCATACTGGGCAACTTTTCGGGCCCGCTCTGCCGGCTTGTGCATTCAAGAGGAAACGCGGTGAAAAAAATCGCAGTGTTCGCCGATGTCCAGAACCTCTACTACACCGTGCGCCAGGCTTATGGTTGCCATTTCAACTACGCGGCCTTGTGGGCCGATGTCAGCAAGCAGGGGCAGATCGTCGAGGCCTACGCGTATGCGATCGATCGCGGCGACAGCAAGCAGCAGCAATTCCAGCAGATCCTGCGCAACCTGGGGTTTGTCGTGAAGCTCAAGCCTTACATCCAGCGCAGCGACGGCTCGGCCAAGGGTGACTGGGATGTGGGCATCACCCTGGACATCATGGACGCCGCTGATCACGTTGACGAAGTGGTGTTGGCCTCCGGTGATGGCGATTTCGACATGCTGCTCGAACGCATCATCAGCAAACACGGGGTCCAGGCGGTGGCTTATGGCGTACCGGGGCTGACGGCCAACTCGCTGATTCGCGCCGCCAGCCGCTACGTGCCGATCGAAGGCGCGTTGCTGCTCAAGAATTGATTTTTACGGAGTTCAGACAGGTTTGGAACGCATCGCAGTCATCGACTTTGAAACCACCGGCATCACGCCGAGCAGCAGTTGCCGGGCCACCGAAATCGCCGTGGTGATTCTCGAACAGGGCCGGATTGTGGATCGCTATCAGAGCCTGATGAACGCCGGTGTGCGCGTGCCTGCGTTCATCGAGCAACTGACCGGCATCAGCAACGCCATGCTGCGCAGCGCCCCGCCGGCGGAAAAGGTGATGAACGAGGTCAACGAGTTCGTCGGCATCACGCCGCTGCTGGCCCACAACGCCGCATTCGACCAGAAGTTCTGGGATTTCGAGCTAGGCCGGATCAAACGCACCCGCTTGCAGAATTTTGCCTGTTCACTGCTGCTGGCCCGGCGCCTGATGCCGATGGCGCCGAACCACAAGCTCGGCACGCTCAACACCTTCGCCGGCCTGCCCCACACCGGCCAGGCTCACCGGGCCATGGCCGACGCCGAAATGGCCGCCAACCTCACCGCGCACCTGGCGACGCAACTGCGGCAACAGCACGGGCTGCGGGAGTTGTCCCACGATTTGCTGTGCAGTTTGCAGAAAGTGCCGGCGGCGAAGATCAACGAGCACCTCAAGCGGCATCGCGGGTTCTAAACACACCACAAAACAAAAACTGTGGGAGCGAGCTTGCTCGCGATTGCGGTGTGTCAGTCAACATGAATGTTGGCTGATCCAAAGCTATCGCGAGCAAGCTCGCTCCCACAGTTTCGATCAGTGTTACTTCCCGTTGCCTTCCAACTGCCCCAACGGCACCCGCTTTTCAATCGCGCTGGACAGCACGATCGAGGTCTTGCTGAAACCGAACTTGGCGATGCGGTTGATCAGCTCTTCCAGTTCCGGCATCGAGCCGACCGCCGCCTGCATGATCACGCACGGGTCGCCCGTCACCCGGTGGCATTCGGTCAGTTGCGGGATCCTGCACAGTTCATCGTAAGTCTTCTGGTTGCCGTGCTGGTTCATGCGCAGTTCGATGACGCACTGCACCGGCAAGCCGATCTTCGCCATGTCGACTTTCGCCTGGTAGCCGGTGATCACGCCGCTGGTTTCCAGCTTGCTGACCCGCTCGGCCACGGCCGGGGCCGACAGGTTCACTTTGCGGGCCAGTTCGGCATAGGACGCACGACCGTTTTCCAACAGGGCGCTGAGCAGCATGCGGTCGTATTTATCCACGGTTCGGGCTCCCAAGGGGCTGACTTTCGAAAGTACGGTTTATAACGCTGATCTCCGTGTTTTTAAAAGTGTACGGTTCGGATAAACAGGTTTTGTAACTTATTTTCCGCCTGTCGCCTTTCTAGAATAGCGTCTTTCATTGTCCTAACTTCGAGCTGACCATGCCTGGCCCACGCCGTTTCCCCTTGCCATTGATCGCTGCATTTTTTGCCTTGTACGTCATCTGGGGGTCGACCTACCTGGTGATTCGCATCGGTGTGGAGCATTGGCCGCCGCTGCTGCTGGCCGGGATTCGCTTCGTGATCGCCGGCTCGCTGATGTACGGTTTCCTGCGCTGGCGCGGGGCGCCGGCACCGACTTGGGCGCAGTGGAAGGCGGGGGCTGTCATCGGCGTGTTGTTGCTCAGTTTCGGCAATGGTGCGGTCAGTGTCGCTGAACACACGGGTGTGGCGTCCGGGGTGGCGGCGCTGGCCGTGGCGACGGTGCCGTTGTTTACCTTGCTCTGCGGATATTTCTGGGGCGCCCGTAATACCCGTCTGGAGTGGGCGGGGATTGTGCTGGGGTTGATCGGCATTGCCATGCTCAACCTCGGTTCCAACCTGCAATCGAGCCCATTGGGCGCGACCTTGCTGCTGTTCGCGGCGGCGTCCTGGGCCTTCGGTTCGGTGCTGAGCAAGCACTTGCCGCTGCCGGCGGGGGCGATGGCCAGTGCCGTGGAAATGCTGGTGGGCGGTGTGGTGCTATTGATCGGCAGCGTGGCCAGCGGCGAACACCTGGACAGCATGCCGCCGCTGGAAGGCTGGATCGCGCTGGCTTACCTGACCTGCTTCGGTTCGATCATTGCCTTCAACGCCTACATGTACCTGCTCAAGCACGTACGTCCGGCGGCGGCCACCAGCTATGCCTACGTCAACCCGGCGGTGGCGGTGTTGCTGGGCATTGTGTTCGCCGGTGAAACCATCGGGATCGAAGAGGCCCTGGCGATGTTGGTGATCATCAGTGCCGTGGTGTTGATTGGATTGCCCCAGTGGCGCAAACCCAAGCCTGCGCCGGCCGAATCCTGATTTAGGGTAAACTGCCGCGCATTGCACACCTTGCGCTGATTTTCCTACGGTACTTCCATGACTTTCGCCACCCTTGGCCTGATCGAACCCTTGCTGCGCGCCCTCGAGACGCTCGGCTACCAGACCCCAACCCCGGTGCAGGCCCAAGCCATGCCGGCGGTGTTGGCCGGTCGCGACCTGATGGCCGCGGCCCAGACCGGCACCGGCAAGACCGCCGGTTTCGCCGTGCCGCTGTTGCAGTTGCTGACTACCGAGGGGCCGAAGGTCAGCGCCAACTCGGTACGGGCGCTGATTCTGGTGCCGACCCGTGAACTGGCCGAGCAGGTCCACGAAAGCGTGCGCCAATACGCGCAAAACCTGCCGTTGAGCACCTATGCGGTGTACGGCGGTGTCAGCATCAACCCGCAGATGATGAAGCTGCGCAAAGGGGTTGATCTGCTGGTTGCCACGCCGGGACGCTTGCTCGACCTGTTCCGCCAGAGCGCGCTGAAGTTCAATCAGCTGCAGACCCTGGTGCTGGACGAAGCCGATCGCATGCTCGACCTGGGCTTCTCCGAGGAACTGGCGAGTATCTACAAAGCGCTGCCGAAGAAGCGCCAGACGCTGCTGTTCTCGGCAACCTTCTCCGACGCGATCCGCTTGCTGGCCGGGCAAATGCTCAACGACCCGTTGAGCATCGAAGTGAGCCCGCGCAACGTGGCCGCCAACACCGTCAAGCAATGGGTGGTGACGGTGGACAAGAAGCGCAAGCCAGAGTTGTTTGTGCACCTGATGCGCAAGAACAAGTGGAAACAGGTGCTGGTATTTGCCAAGACCCGCAACGGTGTCGATGCGCTGGTGGAAAAACTCCAGGGCATGAGTGTCAATGCCGACGGCATCCATGGCGATAAACCCCAGGCCACCCGCCAGCGCGCGCTGGACCGTTTCAAGGCCAGTGAGATCCAGATCCTGGTGGCCACCGACGTCGCCGCTCGTGGGCTGGATATCGAAGACTTGCCGCTGGTGGTGAATTTCGATTTGCCGATCGTCGCTGAGGATTACATCCACCGTATCGGTCGTACTGGCCGGGCGGGTTCCACCGGGGAAGCGATTTCCCTGGTCTGCGCCGATGAAGTGAATCTGCTGTCAGCCATCGAAACCCTGACCCGTCAGACGTTGCCACGGCAGATGGAACAGGACTTCGAGCCTGAACACCGGGTGCCGGAGACCGATGCCAGCGGCCAGGTTATCAAGAAGCCGAAAAAACCGAAGAAACCGAAAGCCTCGGGCGGTGGCGGCAAGCGCAACCTGGGCAAGTGGGTCGACAGCGGCGACGCATCACCCGTGGAACCGTCGGTCAAGCCTGTGCGTAAAGTGCCGGTGTTCAATACCGGGCCGCGCAAGCGTAAGCCTTGATGACCCGCAGCGTTTGATAGGCCGCCATCGCGAGCAGGCTCGCTCCCACATTTGATTTGTGTATACCGTCAATGTGGGAGCGAGCCTGCTCGCGATGGCCGCGCTTGGGTTTTCAAACCTTGCGCTGTAACCACTCCAACATTCCCAGCCCAGCCGCCCGGCCGCTGGCAAAGCAGGCCGTGAGCAGATAGCCGCCGGTCGGCGCTTCCCAGTCGAGCATTTCCCCGGCGCAGAACACGCCAGGCATCTGCTTGAGCATCAGGCGTTCGTCCAGGGCTTCGAAGGTCACGCCACCGGCACTGCTGATGGCTTCGTCCAGCGGGCGGGGTTTCACCAGGGTGATGGGCAAGGCCTTGATTGCCTGGGCCAGCCGCGCCGGGTCGCTAAAACAATCGGCGGGCGTGAGTTCGCGTAACAGCGCGGCCTTGACCCCGTCGATCCCCAACTGGCTGTGCAAGTGCTTGGCCATTGAGCGTGAACCGCGTGGCTTGCTCAGGGCTTGCTGGATTTTATCCACAGGCCGGCCCGGCAGCAGGTCCAGATGGATCGTCGCGCTACCGTGCTGGTTGATGGCTTCGCGAATCGGCGCCGACAGGGCATAGATCAGGCTGCCTTCGATGCCGGTGGCGGTGATCACGCATTCACCGAGGCGCGGTACATCGTCATTCAGGCCGATGGCGATATTTTTCAGCGGGGCGCCGGCGAATTTGCTGACCATCAGATCGCTCCAGGCCGGCACTTCGAATCCGCAATTGCTCGGCTGCAAGGGCGCAAGGCCTACACCGCGCTGTTCCAGTGGCAGCATCCAGGCACCATCGGAGCCCAGGCGTGACCAACTGCCACCGCCCAGTGCCAGCAATGTCGCAGTGGGGCGCAGTGTTTTTTCGCCGTCCGCAGCGGCGACTAGCAAGCTGCCGTCGGGGTTCCAGCCCAGCCAGCGATGGCGGGTATGGATCATCACGCCGGCATCGCGCAGGCGTTTGAGCCAGGCGCGCAGCAGCGGGGCGGCTTTCATGTCGGTAGGAAATACCCGCCCGGAACTGCCGACAAAGGTCTCGATGCCCAATCCGTGAATCCATTGGCATAACTCGTTGGCGCCGAATGCCCGCAGCAGCGGGGCGATATTGGGCGCGCGCTCGCCGTAGCGGGACAGGAACGGCGAGAAGTCTTCCGAGTGGGTGATGTTCATGCCGCCGACACCGGCCAGCAGGAATTTTCTGCCCACCGAAGGCATGCCGTCGTACAGGTCGACCTGTATCCCGGCCTGGCTCAACACCTCGGCCGCCATCAGGCCGGCTGGGCCGCCGCCGATGATGGCGACATTTGGGATATGGGGGCAGACGGTTGGGGTCATGGCGTGAGCTGCGGAGGACGGGAATAAGCGGGGTATTCTATCAGCACAGATCCCTGTGGGAGCGAGCTTGCTCGCGATAGCGATCTGTCAGCCAACATCCATGCAGGCTGATCAGCCGCCATCGCGAGCAGGCTCGCTCCCACAGGGGGATGCGGTGATTCTTAGAGCGCTAATGTGTAACTGACGATCAGGCGGGTTTCATCCAGGTCATTGCTGAAGTTCGAACGAACCGTAGCGTTTCTGAGTTTGACCCCGAGGTTTTTCAGCGAACCGCTTTGGACCACGTAACCGATATCCGTATCGCGCTCCCACTCTTTGCCCGTATTACTGCCCCCGACCAACGCGTTGTCACCCTGGACATAACGACTCATGAACGTCAGCCCGGGAATGCCCAGCGCGGCGAAGTTGTAGTCATAACGCAGCTGCCAGGAGCGCTCTTGGGTGTTGGCAAAGTCATTGATCTGGACGAAGTTGACCAGGTAAGGGTCGCTATTGGCAATGTACGGGAAGGGATCGTCACCGCTCATGCGCTGATAGGCGGCGGTGAACACGTTGGCGCCCAGGGTGTAGGCAACCAGTCCGTTCGCGGCGCGGTTATCGAGGGGGCGGAAGTTACCGTCATCGGTACTTTTCGAATAACGTAGATCGAACTTCAGCGACTGCTGCGCGGCAAGAGGGATTTCATAGACGACGCCGCCAAAGAACTGTCGGTAGACATTTTCCAGATTGCCGTAGAACAGACTTGTGCTAAGGGCCTTGTTGAAACTGTAAGTACCGCCGGCAAAGCGGAAGTCATCACTGACACCGCCGATGCGGTTACCCGTGAAGTCCTGATAGTTCGAGGAACTGTTGAACTTGATTTGCTCCAGCTTGCCGCCTTGCAGGACCAACTGATCAATGTCCTTGGAGGTCAGTAGCGCGCCTTCGAAGGTGGAGGGCAACAGGCGTGTGTCATTGCTCGATACCACGGGCGTACGGAAGGCGAGTGAGCCAACCTTTAGAGCGGTTTCCGACACCTTCGCCTTGGCCGTCAACTCAAGTTTGGAATATTCGTCCTGTGAGCCGCGGCCGTTTTTCGAACTAAGGTCAGCCGGCAACAGGCCCGTGCCACCGGAACCATCACCGCCGTCAAGCTTGAGGCCGAGCATGCCAACCGCGTCGATGCCCAGGCCCACGGTGCCGGCGGTATAACCTGACTCGAATCGCAACATGGCGCCCTGGGCCCATTCTTTTGCCGAGTCCCGCTGGGCCGTGGGAGGACCGTTGCGAAAGTCACGATTGAAGTAGAAGTTACGCAGTTCCACACTGGCCTTACTGTCGGCAATAAAATCTGCAGATGCCGTAAAAGGGAAAATCAACGCGCAAGTACCCGCAATAGCCAAAGTCTTATTGATTGACATGCTCTTTATGCTCCAGATAACAGCAGATTTATGTGTTGGGTTTTATCGTTATTTTGATTGCAAAGTTACATCTACAGTTTTCTGCGGGCAGCACGCGGCAACCGGGTTATTACCCCGTTGCGCGTACTGACTGCGAAAAGAAAAGTTTTAAATCAGAGAGCTGTTTTGATGCGGCCAATGACGGAGCCGGCTTCAAAATAGTCGCCGGCCTGTTTGGCGATCTGCACCTGGCCTTCACAAGGTGCGAGGACCGAGGTTTCCATTTTCATGGCTTCTACAACCGCGATCACTTGCCCGGTGCTCACCGACTCGCCGTCTTCGACGACCCAGGTATGCAGATTACCCGCCACGGGCGTCAGTACCGCCTGCGGATCAGTGACCTCGGAGGGGGCTGTGCTTTCGCTGGCGGTACCCGCTGCGTTCAGGCTGACGCCTCGCAGCAGCGCAGCCGGAAGGCCCAGTTCGTGGCGCTTGCCGTCGATCTCGACAAACGTGCGCAGGATGCCTGGGTCGGCCGATACCGCGGTACGTGGGGCGAGCGTGATCTGTTCGGCGAAATCGGTTTCGATCCAGCGCGTATGCACGGCGAATTTATCGGCACCGGTGAAGTCGTCATGGTCCATCACGGCCCGGTGGAACGGCAGCACCGAGGCAATGCCTTCAATGTTGAATTCCGCCAAGGCGCGTCGGGCGCGGACAATAGCCTGTTCGCGGGTGGCGCCGGTGACGATCAGTTTGGCCATCATCGAGTCGAAGGTGCTGGGCACTCGCGAGCCGCTTATCACGCCGCTGTCCAGGCGCACACCCGGGCCAGACGGTGGCAGGAAATCGGTGATCTGACCGGGGGTGGGCAGGAAGCCCTTGCCTGGGTCTTCCGCATTGATGCGAAATTCGAAGCTATGGCCACGTGGGGTCGGCGTCTCACTGAAGGACAACGGCAAACCGTCGGCGATCCGCAGTTGTTCGATCACCAGATCCACCCCAGTGGTCTCTTCGGTCACCGGGTGCTCGACCTGCAAGCGGGTATTGACCTCAAGGAACGACAGGGTGCCATCCTGGCTGAGCAGGAACTCCACCGTGCCGGCACCGACGTAGCCGGCTTTGGCGCAGATATCCTGAGCGGATTGATGAATACGCTGGCGCTGTTCGTCGCTGATAAAGGGCGCCGGCGCTTCCTCCACCAGCTTCTGATTGCGCCGCTGCAAGGAGCAGTCACGCGTGCCGATGACGACGACCTTGCCGTGTTTGTCGGCGAGGATCTGCGCTTCGATGTGCCGAGGGCGGTCGAGGAACTGCTCGACATAGCACTCGCCACGACCAAAGGCCGCTTGCGCTTCGCGCACGGCGGAGGCGAACAATTCAGCCACTTCATCCATGCGCCAGGCGACTTTCATGCCGCGTCCACCGCCGCCAAAGGCAGCCTTGATGGCAATTGGCAGGCCGTGCTGTTCGGCAAAGGCCAATACTTCGGCGGCGCTTTCGACCGGGCCAGGCGTACCGGCTACCAGAGGCGCCCCGACCAGTTGGGCAATTTTTCGCGCCTCGACCTTGTCGCCGAGCACGTCGATGGTCTGCGGGTTGGGACCGATCCAGATCAACCCTGCGTCGATCACCGCCCGGGCGAAATCGGCCCGTTCAGACAGAAAACCATAGCCGGGGTGCACGGCATCGGCGCCGCTGCGTTTGGCCACGGCAATCAGTTTGCCGATATCCAGGTAGGTTTCGGCCGGGCGCTGGCCATTCAGTGAGTAGGCTTCGTCGGCCTGGCGCACGTGCAGGGCGTCGATGTCCGCGTCGGCATAGACCGCGACAGACTGCACGCCGTAGTCGCGGCAGGCGCGGGCGATGCGGACGGCAATTTCACCACGGTTGGCAATCAGTAATTTTTTCATGGAATTTTTTTCACATCGGCAGTTGAAGAAGCTTGCGTAACGGGTTGAATCTCTTTGAAGCCGTCCACAGGGTTGAAGCGAATCTGCGCATTGATAGGGATCTGGCCAGCCAGGTCGAGATGGTAGCTGGCGACTGCGGCGATCACTGGATAGCCACCGGTCAACGGGTGATCGGCGAGAAACAGAACCGGTTGGCCGCTGGCCGGGACCTGAATGGCGCCCACGGAGGTGCCTTCGCTGGGCAACTCATGGTGGTTGCTGCGCGCTAGCGGTATTTCACCGGCCAGACGAATACCGACGCGGTTGGACTGTGAGGTGACGCGCCAGAGCTGGCTGCTCAGACGCTGGATGGCGTCTTCGGTGAACCAGTCGGTACGCGGTCCCATGACCACGTCAAGGGTGACGATGTTGGTAGCAGTAGGCAGCTCAAAGACTGGGGCTTCGTTCAGCGATACGCTGGTTCCCGTTGTCAGTGTCGTAAAGCCCAATAGGTCGCCGGCGGCGAGCGCCGGGGGGCCGACCTGGGCCAGGGTGTCTGTGGACAGGCTGCCCAGCACCGGAGTGACGTCAAAGCCGCCGCGAATCGCCAGGTAGCTGCGCAGCCCCGCGAGGGGGGAACCCAGGCTGACGCGGTCACCCGCGTCCAGCTCGATGGGCTGGTAGTGACTTGCCTGCCATTGCAGGCCACTGGTGTTGGTGATTGTGACCGGGGTTTGCGCACCGGTGACGGCGATCACGGCACGGCCATGGCAAACGAAGCTCAGGCCGCCGAGTACCGATTCCACACAGGCCATGTCCGAGCGGTTGCCGACCGCGCGGTTGGCTGCCCGCAGCGCGCCCAGGTCCAGCGCGCCGGAACGGGATACGCCTTGGCCGGTCTGGCCGGGACGGCCCATATCCTGCAATACGCTGTGCAAACCGGGGGTGATGATTTCCAGATAGGCGCCGCTGGGCGCGGCGGCACTTGCCGGTACCGTGGGGGCGGGCAGGCCACCCGCCGGGAGCGGGCCAGCATCGGTGAAGCGCACTTTATAGCCTGGACGCAGCAAGGCCGATTCAGCGCGGTTCAGGTCCCACATCTGCAAAGGCGTGACGCCGATGATCTGCCATCCGCCGGGGCTGGCTTGGGGATAAACACCGCTGAACTCCCCCGCCAGGGCAACCGCACCCGCGGGTATGCGGGTGCGTGGAGTTTGTCGGCGAGGCACCTGGAAACCCGCACCGCCGGTGAGGTAGGCGAAGCCCGGCGCGAATCCGCAGAAGGCCACGCTGTAGTCATGGGCGGTGTGGCGTTGGATCACCTCGGCGCGGCTGATCCCCAGCAGCGTGGCGACCTCGTCGAGGTCTTCGCCATTGTAATGGACGGGAATTTCCACCCGGCGATGCTCGATCGCGCGGCGCTGGCTCAGGTCTTGGCTAGCGATACGATTGACGAGCGCCTGCTGCGCAATGGCGCTGGGGCGAAATTGGATCAGCAGCGTTCGTGCGGCAGGAATGATCTCCTCCACGCCAGCAATCGGCTCGGCCATCAGGGCGTCGAACAACGCCAGTGTCTCGTCGAGGTCTTTCAATTCGACGAGCAGGGCGTCCAGGTTGACCGGTAGAAAACGCACGGGAGACTCCTAGACGTGGTAGGTGCTGTCAGGCACATCGGTGATGAACATATGGCCCGGCGAATGGGTGATGGCGAAGGGCACGCCCGAGGCCATGACCGCGGCCTGGGGAGTGACGCCGCAGGCCCAGAACACCGGGATCTCGCCGGGTTCGATGCGTACGGCATCGCCGAAATCGGGGCGCCCCAGGTCTTGGATGCCGAGCAGCGCGGGTTCGCCGATGTGCACCGGGGCGCCATGGACTGAGGGATAGCGTCCGGAAATAGTGCTCGCCTCAGCCACGCGATCGGCGGGGATCGGTCGCATCGATACCACCATTTCACCCTGTAGACGTCCGGCCGGGCGGCAGGCACGGTTGGTCCGGTACATCGGTACGTTGCAACCATCGGTGATATGCCGCACTTCGATGCCGGCCTCTTGCAGGGCGGTTTCAAAGGTGAAGCTGCAGCCGATCAAAAAGGCCACCATGTCGTCGTGTTCAGCCCAGGCCTGAGTGGCATCGCTGACTTCCTCGGCCAGCTTTCCATCACGCCAGATGCGGTACAGCGGGATGTCAGTGCGCAGGTCCGCCCCTTCAGCCAGCAGCGTACTCGGGCTGCCGGCGTCGCTGACGTCAAGGATCGGGCAGGCTTTGGGATTGCGCTGGGCATACAGCAGGAAGTCGTACGCCCAGGCGCGCGGCAGGGCGATCAGGTTGGCCTGGGTCATGCCCGGCGCGATACCCGCCGTGGGGGCGACCCGGCCGTTACGGTAAGTGCTGCGTGCATCCCGGGCAGCGGCAATCGCCGCCTGGCGGGCGAGATCAAGGGCGTTCATGGGCGTGCTCCGGCAAAGGGCTGCAAGGACATGTGCGCCTGTTCCAATACCCGGCGCAGCTCGCGGGCCATTTCCACCGCTGCGGGGCTGTCGCCATGGACACAGATCGAGTCGGCCTGGATTTTGGTCAGGCTGCCATCGATCGCTTCGAGGCAGCCGTCTTCAACGAGGCGCAGCATACGTTGGGCGACGAGCTTGGGATCGTGCAGCACCGCGCCTGGTTCGCGGCGAGAGACGAGTGTGCCCTGTGGCGTATAGGCACGGTCAGCGAAGGCTTCGGCGATACACTGCAAACCCTCGTTACGGGCCAGTTCAATCAGGCTTGAGCCGGCCAGGGCAACCAATATGAGGTTGGAGTCGATCGCGCGGATGGCTTCGATCACGGCCAGCGCCTGACGGCGATCGTGAGCAATGGTGTTGTACAAGGCGCCGTGGGGTTTTACGTAGCGCACCGACGTGCCGGCGGCCTTGGCCAGGCCTTGCAGCGCGCCGATCTGGTAGATCACGTCGGCCGTCAGCTCATCGCTGGCCACGTCCATGTTTCGGCGGCCAAAGCCCACTTTGTCCGGGTAAGCGACATGGGCACCAATGGTGACATTTTTGGCCGCCGCCGCTTTCAGTGTCCGCAGGATGCCGGCCGGGTCGCCGGCGTGGAAACCGCAGGCGACATTGGCGCTGGTCACGACATCGAGCATCGCGGCATCGTCGCCCATGTGCCAGGCGCCAAAGCTTTCGCCCAGGTCGCTATTGATATCTATGGTTGGCATTCACGTGACTCCTTGTTCGTTATCGGGCTCAGGCAACGTTGAGGAAGGCGAAGATCGGCCCAACGGATTTGATTGCCATGTACCAGGTCAGCAGGCAGGTCAGGGCGCCCAGCACCAACAGCCAGCGTGGGTAATGGTAACCGCCCATGAGGTCGGACCGGCGCCAGCCGACGTAGATAAAGATGCTCAGGCCGATTGGCAGTATCAGGCCATTGAAACCGCCCGCGAAGAGCAGCAGTGCGGCGGGAGCCGTTCCCATCAGGGCAAAGATCAGCAGCGACAGAGCGATGAACACGGTGGTGGCGCGGTTGCGCCCCTGCTCAGTGATGTCCGGCTTGAACACGGTGACAAAGGAAATGGAGGTGTAAGCGGCGCCGATCACGCTGGTGATACTGGCGGCCCAGAGGATGAGACCGAAGACGCGCAGGCCGAACTGCCCGGCTGCTGCCTGGAAGGCTTGTGCGGCCGGATTGGCGCCCTGGCCCGAAGTGTCGATGACTACGCCGCTGGCAACGACGCCGAGGATGGCGAGAAACAGGATGTAGCGCATGAGGCCGGTGACCATGATGCCGCCCAAGGCTGCCTTGGTCACTGCCTGGAGGTTTTCTACCCCGGTAGTCCCGCGGTCCAGCAGTTTGTGAGCCCCCGCATAAGTGATGTAACCGCCGACCGTACCGCCGACAATGGTGGTAATGGTGGCGAAGTTGATCTGGTCCGGAAGGACGGTTTGATAGAGGGCTTCGCCCAGTGGCGGGTTGGAAGCGAAGGCTACGAACAGAGTCAGGGCGATCATTACCAGTCCCAGCACGACGATCAGCCGGTCGACGGCCACTCCGGCGCGGTGGGAAAGGAAGATGCCGATAGCCAGCAAGGCGCTGAGACCGCCGCCCCATTTTGCATCAAGCCCCATCAACGCGTTCAGGCCCAGCCCGGCACCGGCGATGTTGCCGACGTTGAACACCAGCCCGCCGAAAATCACCAGCACCGCCAGCAGGTAACCACTGCCTGGAATCGCGTTGTTGGCCACGTCTGCGGCACGCATTCGGGTCAGGGTGACGATACGCCAGACGTTAAGTTGAACCACGAAGTCGATCAGAATCGACGCCAGGATACCGAACGCAAATGCCGCACCCATTTTGGCCGTGAACGTGGCGGTCTGGGTGATGAAGCCAGGGCCGATGGCGGACGTCGCCATCATGAAAATTGCTGCGATCAGGGAAGCGCGTCGCGTCTTTGTAAAATCTTGAGCGGTCTGTGTCACGGCTGTCTGTGTCACGGCATCAATTCCTACGGTGGGAGATATTTTTTATTGAGCAACGAGCGTGCCAGGACTCAAACATCGGCCTAGAAGTGTTGATCTATAGCGTCTGAATTGTTCAACAATCAGTTTAGTGTAAGGCTACAATTCGCACCAAATTGTAACCTTGTCACTCGTGGGTGTTACTTAATGATGCAGGCGACACCCTTGCTCCTTGCCATGGGCGGGGCTCTCATGGAACATCAAAGTGACTTCTCTTATTCTTATTCTGGATTGCACATGAACGACGTTTCACCTTCCCTTCCTCGCTCGCTGGGAGAATCCATTACCCAGGAGGTCCGCAGAATGCTGGTCGAAGGTGAACTGGTTCCGGGCCAACGATTGTCCGAAGCGGCCCTGGCCGAAAGCCTGCAGATTTCCCGCAACACCTTGAGGGAAGCGTTCAGGGTCCTGACCCGCGAGAGGTTGCTCAAACATGAGCCCAATCGCGGGGTGAGCGTGGCGGTGCCCGATATGGCGTCGATCATCGACATCTATCGTGTCCGTCGCTTTATCGAATGCAAGGCCATTGCCCAGGGTTACCCGCTGCATCCGGGAACGCTGCATATGCGTGAGGCGGTGGAGGCGGGCATGCGAGCGCGTGAAGTCAAGGACTGGAAGGCTGTCGGCACCGCCAACATGATGTTCCACAAGGCTATCGTCGAACTCGCCGACAGCCCGCGATTGGTGGTGTTCTACGGTCAGATATCAGCCGAGCTGCGGCTGGCATTCGGCCTGCTCAAAGATCCGGAGTTCCTGCATATGCCCTATGTCGATATGAACGTTTCAATCCTGCGTTGTATCGAAGAAGGGCGATCAGAGGAGGCAACCCGGCTGCTTGAAGCCTATCTGGTGCAGTCGGAGCGCACCGTTCTGGCCGCTTACGAACGCAGTCTGAACCGGTAGCACCCTACGAGCGCGACGAACTCCTCGCCAGCCAAGCCAAGCCTGTCGATAATTGATACCTGGCGCAGCCGCGTGGCTCACTCGATCAAGCTGGGCACGTCGCCTGCGTCTCCCACCTTGATCCCGGCAGCGGCCGTGGGCCGTTTATTTGGGCGTGGCGATTTCGCTTGAGTAGGCGTTGGGGCATGGAGAGGAAGCAAATGGAGCCGATACTGGAACTGCAAAGCGCGCGGTTGATACTGCGCCAGTGGCGCGACGCGGACTTGCCGGAGTTTGCCGCCATGTCTGCCGATGCGCAGGTGATGCGTTATTTTCCGGCGCCCCTGAGCCGCCTGGAAAGCGCCGCACTGATCGGGCGCGTGCGGGGGCATTTTGCCGAGCATGGCTTTGGTTTGTGGGCCCTGCAGCGCAAGGACACCGGGGCCTTTATCGGCTTTACCGGCCTGGGCGTGGTCGGATTCGACGCGCACTTCACTCCGGCGATCGAGATCGGCTGGCGTCTGGCCCGGGAGCATTGGGGCCTGGGTTATGCCAGCGAAGCCGCATGGACGGCCTTGCGGTGTGCGTTCGATCGCCTGGGGCTGGATGAGGTGGTGGCGTTCGCCGCCGTCGATAACCTGCCATCGCAGAAAGTCATGCAAGCCATCGGCATGCATCATGACCCGGCCGATGACTTTGAACACCCAAAGCTCGCCGTCGGTCATCCATTGCGTCAACATGTGCTCTATCGTATCAACCGTGAACAGTGGCTACAGACCCTGCACGGTTAGCCGACACGGACGTTTACAATGCCCGCCACAATGGCCCGGGCCAACAATCGATCCACCGTCGCAGCACCGACTGCGCGGTTGAGCTGTGTGAGGAAAGTCTGAATGAGCCACGTGTTGGAAGATCTGGTCGACCTGCTGACCCTGGAACCCATCGAAGAGAACCTGTTTCGCGGTCGCAGCCAGGACCTGGGGTTTCGCCAGTTGTTCGGCGGCCAGGTGCTGGGCCAGTCACTGTCGGCGGCTAGCCAGACCGTGGAAGAGGCCCGTCATGTGCATTCGATGCACGGCTACTTCCTGCGTCCGGGCGATGCGGCCTTGCCGGTGGTCTATCAGGTGGACCGGGTGCGTGACGGCGGCAGTTTCAGCACCCGCCGGGTCACGGCGATCCAGAAGGGCAACCCGATTTTCACGTGCAGCGCTTCGTTTCAATACGACGAGCAGGGTTTTGAGCACCAGAACTCCATGCCCCAGGTGGTCGGGCCGGAGAACCTGCCTTCGGAGCTGGAACTGACCCAGCAGCGGGCGCACCTGCTGCCCGAGCACATGCGGGAAAAACTGCTGTGTCCCAAACCGATCGAGGTGCGCCCGGTCACCGAGAAAGATCCCTACAATCCGCAGCCGGCCGATCCGGTCAAGTACGTGTGGTTCCGGGCCGATGGTGCCCTGGCGGACTCGCCGGCCCTGCATAAGTACCTGCTGGCCTACGCCTCGGATTTCGGTCTGCTGACCACCTCGATGTTGCCCCACGGCAAATCGGTTTGGCAAAAGGACATGCAGGTCGCCAGCCTCGACCACGCCTTGTGGTTCCACGCCGACCTGCGTGCCGATGACTGGTTGCTCTATGCGATGGACAGCCCGTGGGCCGGCAACTCCCGTGGGTTCTCTCGTGGCAGCGTGTTCAATCGCGCCGGACAACTGGTGGCGTCGGTGACCCAGGAAGGCCTGATTCGCCACCGCAAGGACTGGGCATGAGTCTGGCCGATGTGCGGCACTGGGTGTTCGACATGGACGGTACGCTGACCATCGCCGTGCATGATTTTGCGGCGATTCGCGTGGCCCTGGCGATCCCGGCCGAAGACGACATTCTGACCCACCTGGCGGCATTGCCGGCCGACGAAGCCGCAGCCAAGCATGCCTGGTTGCTGGAACACGAGCGGGACCTGGCGCTGGGCTCCCGGCCTGCGCCGGGAGCGGTCGAGCTGGTACGCGAGCTGGCGCAGCGGGGTTACCGCCTGGGGATCCTGACGCGCAACGCCCGCGAACTGGCCCACGTGACCCTGCAAACTATCGGTCTGGCGGACTGTTTCGCAGTGGAAGATGTGCTGGGCCGCGACGAAGCGCCGCCCAAGCCTCATCCCGGCGGCCTGTTGAAACTGGCCGAGGCCTGGAGTGTGGCGCCTGAGGCGATGGTGATGGTGGGTGACTACCGTTTCGACCTGGACTGCGGCCGTGCGGCGGGTGCGCGGACGGTGCTGGTGAACCTGCCGGACAATCCTTGGCCGGAGCTGGCGGATTGGCATGCGCGCGATTGCGGGGAGTTGCGGCGGATGCTGTCGGCTTGAAAGAGGGGTTGGCTGATAGATAGCTATCGCGAGCAGGCTCGCTCCCACAAGGGGATCTGAGTCGATCAAAAAGTGTGTGTCCACCGCAGATCTACTGTGGGAGCGAGCCTGCTCGCGATGAGGCCCTGTCTACCCCTACAGAACTCACTGACCAAACAGCGCCTTCTGCCCCTCAGCCGAATTGAACATCCCATCCCCGTTATGCCCCACCCCCGGCACTTCGATCAGCCGCTGGTTCAGCCCCTCGGGATGACGCCGGGTCAGGTAGTCGAAAAAGAACTGCCCGCGCAGTAACCGATACGGCCCTTGGGTCTGCGCTTCACAGCCTTTATCCAGCGCAGGGTGCTCAGGGTCGATGTCCTGTTGCCCAAGCAGATAAACGATGTCGCGTTTGATGTAGTTGTCTTCCAGTTGAGCGGGGGGTTGCCCGGCGGCATAGGCGGGCAGGTTCTGCAGGCCGTACTTCCAATGGTTGAAGCCGGGACAACCGGCCGGGTCGAAGGCCATGGGGCGCTGCGCATCGAAATAGGCATAGGAGGACGGGTTGGCGATGACGAATCTGGGGGCGATCCGGGTTTGACCGCGAGCGAGCAAGGCGTAGCGCTGCGCGACCTGCGCGCCGCCGGAATGGCCCGCGATGACGATCTCTTTCACCTCGGGAAATTGCTGCCGGTCACTGACCCGGGCGACGATGTCGTCGATGACCTGAAAGGAACTGACCGCCTTGGGCCCCGTGGATAAGCCGCCGGCCATCCAGTCGTTGCCTTGCCAGCGCAACAGGTCATTGGGCAACTGATGGCGGGCAACGTCATGTTCGTTGAGAAACTGCGGGGCGATGATCAGGGTCGTGGTCAGTTGACCGGCGTGTGCGGCGGCCTTTTCGGCGCTGTGCAGATAGGTCTGGGCGTTGCGCAGCCGGCCATGGAGGATGATCAACACGCGCTGGATAGACGCCGGGGGGGGACTCACGCCGACGACCATGGCGCCGCCCTTGAGCTGCAGTCGCCCTTGAGCGACCACGCCCACGCCCTGTTCGTCCGCCTGGGTAAAAGTGCAGCACAGCAGCAGGCTGAGGAGGGCGCCCCACTTCATTACAGATTTTTTGCCGCGAAGGTGTCGCATTGGCTGACCTGACCCTGGGCAAACCCGGTCTTGAACCAGCGCACCCGTTGCGCCGAGGTGCCGTGGGTAAAGGAGTCCGGCACTACCCGGCCCTGGCCCTGCTGCTGAAGGCGGTCATCACCGATGGCGTTGGCGGCGGTCAAGGCCTCTTCAATGTCTCCCGGCTCCAGCCAGTTCAGGCGCTTCTGTGCATGGTTGGCCCAGACGCCCGCCAGGCAGTCGGCCTGTAATTCCTGACGGACCAGCAGACCACCATCGCCTTCCATCTGGCGGCCCTGACGGCGAGCCTCCTGGATTTTTGCCGACACCCCGAGCAGGGTCTGGACGTGATGCCCGACCTCATGGGCGATGACGTAGGCCTGGGCGAAATCCCCAGCGGCGGAGAACCGTTGGGACATTTCCTGGAAGAAACTCATGTCCAGGTAGACCTGTTTATCGGCCGGGCAATAGAACGGGCCGGTGGCTGATGAAGCGAGGCCGCAGGCCGAGTTGACCCGACCGCTGAACAGCACCAGTTTGGGTTGCTGGTACTGGCGCCCGGCCTGCTGGAAGACCTGGCCCCAGGTGTCTTCGGTATCACCCAGGATTGAGCGCACGAACTCGGCCTGTTCATCGTTCGCGGGCGGCGCCTGCCGGGTTTGGGAGGAGGCGGGGGCCGAGGTCTGGTCCATCTGCCCGGCCAGTTGCCCGAGAATCTGCATGGGGTCCTGGCCGGTGATCCAGCCGATACCGACGATCAGGACAATGGCCGTCAGGCTCAGCCCCTTGCCGCCACCGAAACGCATCCCACCACCGCCGCCACCGTCACCGCGGGCGTCCACCACGTTGTCACTGCGGCGACCTTTTTTCCATAACATGTGGGAAATCCTCTGATTGACCGTGTGAAGAGTGTTGCCGCTGAGTGGGGTTGCCGCCAGTTCACGGACAGACATTCGCAGTGAGTCTAGCGTTTGAAGGCGCAGGCTGTACGCCTGAGCTCTCAGGCAATCGCCACGGGTTTTGGTTCATCCGTCAACAATGAATGTCGGGTTCCAGAATTTGCATTACACTTCGCATATTTTGGAATCAGCCTCTCTCCTCTGGATTTTTCATGGCCGGCAGTCAAATCGAACGGGTTTTCAATGTGCTGGAAAGTCTCGCCAGCGATCCCCACGGCTGGGCTCTGCAAGGGTTGGCCGAACAATTACAGATTCCCAAGAGCGCCACGCACCGCCTGCTTGCTGAACTGACGCGCCTGGGTTACGTGCGCCAGAATCCCGAGAACCTGCGTTATCACTTGTCGACCCGCCTGGTCGCCCTGGGCTTTCGCTACCTGTCGCGCAGTGGTGCCGACATCGTGCAGCCGGTGCTCGATCGTCTGGCTCGGGAAAGCGGTGAACTGGTGCGCCTGGGTGTGATCGAGGGTGATCGCCAGACCTGGATTGCCAAGTCCCAGGGCGCTCGCTCCGGGTTGCGCTACGACCCTGACATGGGCCGCGAGACGCCATTGGTCTATACCGCGTCGGGCCATGCCTGGCTGGCGTGCATGAGCGATGCCGAGGCGCTGTCGCTGGTGGACCGCCAGGCCCTGAAAATGCCGGCGGACGTGGGCCCCAACGCGCCGCGTGACAGCGTTGAACTGCTTCAATACCTGCGTCAGGCCCGGGAGCAGGGCTATGCCTGTGTCGAGGAAAGTTCGGCGGTCGGCACCTCTGCCATTGCAGCCGTGGTGCGTCATCCGCTGGATGGCCGGGTCTTGGGCGTGCTCAGCATCGCCGGCCCCACCGCCCGGATGACGCGATCGAGGCTGCATGAGCTGGCGCCGACCTTGCTTGCGTTTACCGAGGAATTGTCGCACGCCAGCCAGGCATCGGAGTTGTTCAGCTGAATCGCCGTCGCAGACATCGGCTCCCTACATCAAGCAACACAGGATTCCTACATGACCGTCAGCACTCCGCTTTCCGGCGTCAATCAGGCCTTCAAGGGCATCCTGTTGATACTCTGCGCGACGTTCCTGTTCTCCAGCCATGACGCCTTGTCCAAATACCTTTCAGGGTTCTATCCGATCATCATGGTGGTGTGGGCGCGTTATGTCGTGCACACGCTGTTGATGGCCGGGATTTTCCTGCCGCGTTCGGGGCTGAGGGTGCTGCGTACCAAGCGTCCGTTATGGCAGTTGGCGCGTGCGTTGTGTCTGTTGGGCACCAGCCTGTTCTTCACCACGGCGCTGCTATACATCCCTTTGGCGGAGGCGACCGCGGTCAACTTCCTGGCGCCCGTGCTGGTCACTGCATTGTCGGTGCCTTTGCTGGGCGAACACGTGACGCGCGGCCAGTGGATCGCGGTGATCTTCGGCTTTATCGGGGTGTTGATCATTGTCCATCCGGGCGGTGACCTGTTCACGCCAGCGGTGTTATTGCCGTTCTGTTCGGCGCTGTTTTTCTGTTTCTATCAACTGCTCACTCGCAAGCTCAGTGAGATTGACAGCCCGACCACCAGCAACTTCTTCGCCGGCTTGTGCAATACGTTGGTGATGAGCGCCCTGGTGCCGTTCTTCTGGCAGGTGCCAAGCCTGGTGCATGGGGCAATGATGCTTGCGTTGGGAGCGTGTGGGATGACGGCGCACCTGATGCTGACCCAGGCCTTCCGCTTCGCCGCCCCGGCGCTGTTGGCACCGTTCGGGTATTGCCAGATCGTATTTGCCGGCCTGCTGGGCTGGTTGCTGTTCAGCCATACGCCGACGTTGACCACGGTGTTCGGCATCGTGCTGATCTGCCTCAGCGGGCTGGCGGCGGCGTGGCAACAGCGGCGGAGCTAACGCGCACCGTGGTGGGATCGATTGTGGGAGCAAGGCTTGCCCGCGATGAAGACGATACGGTCCTGAGTGAACCGAGGTGCCTGCATCGGGGGTAAGCCGTGCTCCCACATGGGGATGAATCCCGGGCTGACTGGTATCAGCTTTCCAGCGTCGGCACCTTGCGCGGTGCCATGAAGTACAACCAGATCAGGGCAATGAAGTACATCGCCGGGATCAGGGTGAACAGTACGGTGTAGTTGTTGTGGGTCACCGTGAGGATGTGGCCCACCAACTGGGTCATGAACATCCCGCCGACGGCGGCGCACATGCCGCCAAAGCCGAACACCGTGCTCATCATGTGCTTGGGCGTGTAGTCCATCACCAGGCTCCAGATGTTGGCGGTCCAGGCCTGGTGCGCGCCGATGGCCAGGGAGATGGCAAACACCGCCATCCACAGGCTGCTGGAACCGGCGGCCAGGATCACGCCGATGATGCAGCAGGCGAACAGCAACATGGAAATCAGCCGTGCCTTGATCGGGTTCAGGCCGCGGCCGATCAGGAATGAGGACAGAATCCCGCCGCCCACGCTGCCGAAATCGGCGGTGAGGTAAATGATGATCAGCGGGATGCCCATCTGGGTCACGTTGATGCCCAGGTTGTATTGCTGGTTCAGGAACGGCGGCAACCAGTAGAGGTAGAACCAGAACACCGGTGCGGTGATCGAGTAGGCCAGGGCGAACGCCCAGGTGCCGCGCATGCGCAGGATACGGGAGAAGGGCACGCGGACCTGATCGGGTTCGTCTTGGGCCTGGATGTAGTCCAGTTCCGCCTGTTTGACGCTGGGATGATCCTCCGGGTTGAAGTATTTCAGGCCCCAGAACACCAGCCAGATCCCGCCCAGCGCGGCCATGCACAGGAACGCAGCCTGCCAGCCCCACACCTGCAGGACCAGCGGCAGCAGCATTGGCGTGAACATCGCGCCAACGTTGGTTCCGGCGTTGAAAATACCGGTCGCCACGGCCCGTTCACCGGCCGGGAACCATAGCCGTGTGGTCTTCACGCAGGCCGGGTAGTTGGCGGCTTCGGTCAGGCCCAGGATGAATCGGCAGACCATGAAGCCCACCGCCGACGTGGCCAGGCCATGGGCGCCGGTCGCCAGGCTCCAGAGCAGTACGGCGCAAAAGAACACGCGCTTGACGCCGATCCGGTCGATCAGTCGGCCTTGCAGCACGAAACCGATGGCATAACCAACTTGGAACCAGAAGTTGATGTTGGCGTAATCCATCGCCGTCCAGCTCATTTCCTTGGCGAGAATGGGCTGCATCACGCCCAGTGCGGCGCGGTCGATGTAGTTCAGGGTGGTGGCGAAAAACACCAGGGCGAGCATGCCCCAACGGGTTTTGCCCACGGCCAGGGCGCCGCGGATCTTGTCACCGACGCCAGCGGTTGTGGCACCCAGGACGGGGGGCAGGCGGGAGCTTTGGGAAGGAATCATAGCGTGTACCCGTTTTTGAAATTCTTATGGTGTGGTCTGGGTCTGTTCAAAGGTGCCGACGATCAGGGCAGCTTCAATGAGGCGCCGATGGTGCGCAGTGAGCAAAAAACCGTCAATTCGTTGATCGGGCATTGTGTTCGATAATCGCCCAAAAAACTAACCGGATGGTACATATTAAATTGCTGAAACAAACCTCCAGCTCAATAATCGGCTCACTCTTTCAAAAGCGGCACACCTGTGTGTAGCCGATGCCTGTCCCGGGAGCCGAAGTCATGCAGCGTTCCATTGCCACCGTGTCCTTGAGCGGTACCCTGCCGGAGAAACTTGAAGCCATTGCCGCCGCCGGTTTCGACGGCGTGGAGATCTTCGAGAACGACCTTCTCTATTACGATGGCAGCCCTCGGGAAATCAGGCAGATGTGCGCCGACCTGGGCATCGCCATCACGCTTTTCCAACCGTTTCGGGATTTTGAAGGTTGCCGTCGCGAACGCCTTGCGCGCAATCTGGAGCGGGCCGAGCGCAAGTTCGACCTGATGCAGGAGCTGGGCACCGACCTGGTGCTGGTGTGCAGTAATGCCTCGGCCGACAGCCTGGGTGATGAGCAGATTTTGGTGGATGACCTGCGATTGCTGGCCGAACGAGCCGGGGCGCGAGGCTTGCGCATCGGTTACGAGGCGCTGGCCTGGGGCCGGCACGTCAACACTTATCAACAGGTCTGGAACATCGTGCGCCAGGCCGACCACCCCAGTCTGGGGGTGTTGCTCGACAGCTTCCATACCTTGTCCCTCAAGGGCGATCCGAGTGCGATTGCCCAGATCCCCGGTGACAAGATTTTCTTCGTGCAAATGGCCGATGCGCCGATCCTGGCGATGGATGTCCTGGAATGGAGCCGGCATTTCCGTTGCTTCCCAGGCCAGGGCGAGTTCGATCTGCCGGGCTTCCTGGCGCCGATCATCAAGAGTGGCTACACCGGGCCATTGTCGCTGGAGATTTTCAACGACGGTTTCCGCGCCGCGCCACCACGGGCCAATGCCGCCGACGGCCTGCGTTCGTTGCTGTACCTGGAGGAGAAGACCCGCCAGCGGCTGGCCGAAGAGGCCGAACCAGCAAGCAATGCTGACATCCTGTTCGCCACACCACCGGCCAGCGAATACAACGGTATCGAATTCCTTGAGTTTGCCGTGGACGACAGTCTTGGCGCGAAGCTGTCCCATTGGCTGGAACGGTTGGGGTTCGTCAAGGCCGGCCAGCATCGCTCCAAGAACGTGAGCCTGTTGCGCCAGGGCGACATCAACCTGATCCTCAATTGCGAACCCTATTCGTTTGCCCACAGCTTTTTCGAAGCTCACGGGCCATCGCTGTGCGCCACCGCCGTGCGGGTCAAAAACAGCGCCAGCGCCCTGGAGCGGGCCGTGGCCTACAAGGGCCAGCCTTATCGCGGCCTGGTGGGGCCCAACGAGTTGGAGTTGGCGGCGGTGCGTGCACCGGACGGCAGCCTGATTTACCTGGTGGATCAGGACGCCGACGTCTACGGCACCGATTTCAACCTGCAACCGGGCGCTGTCATCGGTGCCGGACTCAAGCGCATCGACCACATGGCAATGGCGCTGCCGGCCGATAGCCTCGACAGCTGGGTGCTGTTCTACAAGAGCCTGCTGGATTTCGAAGCCGACGACGAAGTGGTGCTGCCCGACCCGTATGGCCTGGTAAAGAGTCGCGCCCTGCGTAGCCGTTGCAGTTCGATCCGCTTACCGCTCAATATTTCCGAGAACCGTAACACCGCGATCTCCCATGCGCTGTCCAGTTATCGCGGCTCCGGCGTGCACCACATCGCCTTCGACTGCGATGACATCTTTGCCCAGGTCAGCCGCGCCAAAGAGGCCGGTGTGCCGCTGCTGGACATTCCGCTCAACTATTACGATGACCTCGCGGCGCGTTTCGATTTCGATGATGAGTTTCTCAGCGAGCTGGCTTATTTCAACGTGTTGTACGACCGAGATGCCCAGGGCGGTGAATTGTTTCACGTCTACACCGAGCCGTTCGAAGGGCGCTTCTTCTTTGAAATCATCCAGCGCAAGAACGGCTATGCCGGCTACGGCGCCGCCAATGTCGCGGTAAGGCTGGCAGCCATGGCCAAGTCCCGCAGCGGTGGCTTGCGGCACGCCAAGTTGTAGGCAAATCGTAAACGCGGCGGTAAAGGGCAACCCCGTGGCTTGGCTTGACTGCGCGGTGCGGCCCATAATCGCCAACCTGTGCAGTGATGGCCGTGAGCCCCGCAATGACTACGAATTCAGAGCTTTCCGCAGACCTCGACGAACCTGTCGTCGAGCCGCGCAAGAGTCGCAAGAACAACCCGGAGAAAACCCGGGAAAACATTCTTCAGGAAGCCATCGTCGAGTTCGTCCAGCAGGGCCTGTCCGGCGCTCGGGTCGACGCCATTGCTGAGCGCATCCACACCTCCAAGCGCATGATCTACTACTACTTCGGCAGCAAGGAGCAGTTGTACGTCGAGGTGCTGGAAAAACTCTACGGCGATATCCGCAACACTGAGAGCCGCCTGCACTTGGCGGAACTGGCCCCGGTCGATGCGATCCGGCGCCTGGTGGAATTCACCTTCGACCACCATGACCGCAATGTGGATTTCGTGCGCATCGTCTGCATCGAAAACATTCACAACGCCGAGTACGTCAAGCAATCGGGCGCCATCAAGGCAATGACCAATACCATCCTTGATTCCCTGGGCGTGATCCTGCGCCGAGGTGCCGAAGAGGGGGTGTTCCGCGCCGGCCTGGAACCGCTGGATGTGCATCTGCTGATCAGTTCGTTCTGCTTTTACCGCGTGTCCAACCGCCACACATTCGGTGAGATTTTTCAGATCGATTTGCCGGACGAAGCGATCAAGCAGCGTCATCGCCAGATGATTTGTGAGTCGGTGTTGCGGTATCTGCAGGCCTGACCTTGAAACCTTTGTGGGAGCGAGCCTGCTCGCGATGGCGGTATGTCAGTCACATCAACACTGACTGATTCACCGCTATCGCGAGCAGGCTCGCTCCCACAAGGGTGGTTTCAGTGATTCATGCTCTGGAAATGCTCCAGCATCCGCTGCGCATCCGGCGCCACGCCGCTGAACAACTCGAACGCCTTCACCGCCTGGAACACGGCCATGTTGCCGCCATCCAGCGTGCGGCAACCCAGGGCGCGGGCGTTGCGCAGCAGTTCGGTTTCCAGGGGGAAGTAGACAATTTCCGCGACCCACAATTGGCCCCGCAGCAGCTCCACCGGCACCGGCATGCCCGGCAGTTTCGCCATGCCCATGGGCGTGGTATTCACCAGGCCGTCCGCCTCGGCCATCGCTGTAGGCAAATCATGCCCGGCCCGGGCGCGGCCAGGACCGAAGTGTTGATTCAGGTTGTTTGCCAGTGCTTCGGCACGGCTGACTTCAACATCAAAAATGCTCAGCGTCTGTATGCCTTCTGCCAACAGCGCGTGGGCCACCGCCGCGCCTGCGCCGCCAGCACCCATCTGGACCACGTGCTTGCGCGCCACTTCACCCAGGCCGCGGCGAAACCCTTCGGCGAACCCCAGGCAGTCGGTGTTGTGGCCGATGCGTTTGCCCTCCTTGAACACCACGGTATTCACCGCGCCAATGCCCCTGGCCTCGGGCGACAGCTCGTCGAGCAACGGGATGATCGCCTGTTTGCAGGGAAAGGTGATGTTCAGGCCGGTGAAGTTCATGCGCTCGGCGGCCTTGAGCAAATCGGGCAGGGCGCCGCTGTCGAGTCCCAGGGCGTCCAGGTCGATCAGTCGATAGAGGTAACGCATGCCCTGGGCATCGCCCTCGCGCTCATGGAGCGCAGGGGTGCGCGACGCCTGGATGCCCGCACCAATCAGGCCGGCAAGCACGGTGATATTCGACATGCTCATCAACCCTTCAACCGCTGACTGAAATGCTCCAGCGCCAGGCGATAACCATGGCTGCCAAACCCGCACATCACACCGATGGCGACCGATGAAACAAAGGAGTGATGACGGAACGTTTCGCGGGCGTGAACGTTGGACAGGTGCACCTCGATCACCGGGACTTCGCTGGCGACCAGCGCATCACGGATCGCTACCGAGGTGTGGGTCCAGGCTGCCGGGTTGATGACGATGCCGGCACACCGACCGCGGGCGCCATGCACCCAGTCGAGCAATTCGCCTTCCTGATTGGTCTGGCGAAACTCCACCGCCAGGCCTAATTCTTCAGCGGCGCGGCCGCACAGTGCGGAGATGTCCGCCAGGGTTTCGTGGCCATAAGTCGCCGGCTCGCGGGTGCCGAGCAGGTTCAGGTTCGGGCCGTTGAGCACCAGAACGATCGGAGGCATCGCAATTTCTCCACAATTTTTATTGTTGATGTCGGCGGATTTCAGCCGGTGGAGATAAATTGTACTAGATGGTTAATTTGGTCAAACAAAGCCGATGGCATCGGGCAATAAGTGTTCGATGATCGAACATGATCTTGGTCGGGAGGTGAGGGAGGGCAATGGTGGCGAGGGGATTTATCTGTGGGAGCGAGGCTTGCCCGCGATACAGGCGGCTCAAATTCTGAACGACCGCATTGCCTGTATCGCGGGCAAGCCTTGCTCCCACATAGCTTTGCCCTGTCCAGCCCCGCAGCGTCTAGCGCCGAGTCAACAACACCCCGGATTCCATGTGATGGGTCCAAGGGAATTGATCGAACATCGCGCAGCGCGTGATGTGGTGGGTGTCGTGCAGTTGCGCGATGTTGGCGGCGAGGGTTTCCGGGTTGCACGAGATGTAGAGGATGTTCTCGAAACGCCGGGTCAGTTCGCAGGTGTCCGGGTCCATGCCGGCGCGGGGCGGGTCGACGAAGACACTGCCGAATGCGTAGCTCTTGAGGTCGATGCCGTGCAAGCGACGGAACGGGCGGACTTCGTTCAAGGCTTCGGTCAGTTCTTCAGCGGACAGGCGCACCAGAGTCACGTTATCCACAGCGTTTTCGCTGAGGTTGCTCAGCGCGGCGTTCACCGACGTCTTGCTGATTTCGGTCGCCAGCACTTTGCGCACGCGGGTGGCCAAAGGCAGGGTGAAGTTGCCGTTGCCGCAGTACAACTCCAGCAGATCGTCGCTGCGATCGCCCAAGGCCTCGTAGGCCCAGTTGAGCATCTTCTGGTTCACGGTGCCGTTGGGCTGGGTGAAGGCGCCTTCAGGTTGGCGATAGCTGAAAGTGCGGCCACCGACGTCGAGTTTCTCCACCACGTAATCATGGCCGATCACTTCCCGTTTGCCTTTGGAGCGACCGATGATGCTCACACCGAGGTCGCTCGCCAGTTTCGTGGCCGCTGCGTGCCAGTGCTCATCCAGCGGGCGGTGGTAACACAGGGTGATCATCGCATCGCCGGCCAGGGTGGTCAGGAACTCCACCTGGAACAGCTTGTGACTCAGCGGCGCGCTGGCTTGCCAGGCCGCCTTGAGTTGCGGCATCAACTGGTTGATGCGCAGGCTGGCGATGGGAAACTGCTCGATGAGGATCGGCGTGCGCTTGTCGTCCTGGGAGAACATCGCGTAATGCCGTTCGCCGGCCTCGCGCCACAGGCGGAATTCGGCCCGCAGGCGGAAGTGCTCCAGCGGTGAATCGAACACCGCTGGCTCCGGCGCATCGAACGGGGCCAGCAGGTCACGCAAGCGGCTGACCTTGTCCTGGAGCTGAGTGGCGTAGGCCTGGGAATCAAAAGTCATGCGTTGAACCAACCCAACTTGATCACGAACAGAATCGACAGGATGACCAGCGCCGGGTTCAGCTCACGGCCACGGCCAGACACCAGTTTGATGGCGGTCCAGGCGATGAAGCCGAAGGCAATGCCGTTGGCGATGGAATAGGTGAACGGCATCGCCAGCGCGGTAATCACCACGGGAGCGGCCACGGTGATGTCGTCCCAGTCGATTTCCGCCAGGCCTGAGGTCATCAGCACGGCGACGAACAACAGCGCCGGTGCGGTGGCGAAGGCCGGGACACTGGAGGCCAGTGGCGAGAAGAACAGCGCCAGCAGAAACAGGATCGCCACGACGATGGCGGTCAGGCCGGTGCGGCCGCCGGCGCTGACGCCCGCCGCCGACTCGATGTAGCTGGTGGTGGTGGAGGTGCCCAGCAGCGAACCGGCCATGGCGGCGGTGCTGTCGGCGATCAGTGCCCGCCCCATCTTCGGCATGTGGCCGTCCTTGCCCATCAGTCCGGCGCGCTTGGCGACGCCGATCAGGGTGCCGGAATTGTCGAACAGGTCGACGAACAGGAAGGCGAAAATAACGCTCACCAGACCGATGTCCAGGGCGCCCTTGATGTCCAGTTGCAGGAAGGTCGGCGCCAGGGACGGCGGCATCGACATCACGCCGCCGAACGGGGTGAAGCCCATCAGGATCGAAACGACGGTGACCGCCAGGATGCCGATGAGCACGGCACCGCGCACTTTCAGCGCTTCGAGGGCGACGATCAGGACGAAGCCGAGGGTAGCGAGGATCGGCGCGGGTTGTTTCAAATCACCGAGGCCGACCATGGTTGCCGGGTTTTTCACCACGATGCCGGCGTTATTCAGGGCGATCAGCGCCAGGAACAGGCCGATACCGGCGGCGATGGCCGAGCGCAGGGGCAGCGGGATGCTGTTGATGATCCACTCGCGGATACGAAAGATCGACAGCAGGAAGAACAACACGGCGGAAATGAACACCGCACCCAGCGCCACCTGCCAGGTATGGCCCATGTGCAGGACCACGGTGTAGGTGAAAAACGCATTCAGGCCCATGCCCGGCGCGAGGGCGATCGGGTAGTTGGCGATCAGGCCCATGGTGGTGGAGCCGATGGCCGCCGCCAGGCAGGTGGCGACGAACAACGCACCTTTGTCCATGCCGGTTTCGCCGAGGATGCTCGGGTTGACGAACAGAATGTAGGCCATGGCCAGGAAGGTGGTGACGCCCGCCAGAATCTCGGTCCGCACGTTGGTGTTGTGTGCCTTGAGTTGAAACAGCCTTTCCAGCATGTCTGCTCCCCGTGGCGCGCCGGGCGCCGTGAATGTATCGACCTCAACAGCAAAGCACAGACCGCCAGGGGCGCTCGGGAATTTTCTGTGGGTCGGAAAAAGCCGCGCATCATACCAGCAGCGTGGCGCTGTGGCTGCGATCGTCGTCGATGTTTTGCCCAAGCGCCAAGTCGGCCATACTGCGCGCGGTTCCGGGAGGTCTTTATGCATCGTATGAAAAAACACCTATTGGTCGCATGGGGGTGTGCGCTGGGCCTGGGGTTACCCGGGCAGGCCGTCAATGCCGCTTCGGCGCCGCCCCTGAGCGAGGTCAAGGTGCTCAAGGTCGAGTCGCCCGCCTGCGGCTTCGAGGACATCGCCCAAGGGCAAGAACAGACCCGTTGCAATCACAGCGGCCCGAGTATCAAGGTCTATGTGCTGGAGGTGGGGTATGGCCGTCAGCCTCACGTCACGCTGGACGGCTTTGAAGTCGATGGCACCCGCTCGCCGGTCTGTGCGTTCAGCAATGGCAACCTGAATGATTGTTCCGTGCGGAGCAAAACGGTTGGCTATTTGTATGTCTTCGATCTGAAGGGCAAGCAGGAAGGCACCTTCAGCTTCAGCAACCAGTCGATCAACGCACCAGGCAACCGGATGTCGACCCAGCTGTACATCAAATGACCTTCCAGCCTGACAAGCCGCACGCGGCCCGGCAAACCTGACTAGGCTTCATAAACCACCCAGCGGAGAACACCGATGATGCCTGGAACCAAGATCCCCCGAGCCCTGATAGCCGTCGCCGAAGGTGTCGACGACTTGCAGACCGTTACGCTGATCGACGTGCTGCGTCGAGCTCAGGTCGAAGTGGTGGTGGCAAGTATCGAAGGGCGGCGGATGCTCACCTGTGCCCGCGGCACGCGCCTGACCGCCGACGGTATGCTGGTGGACTTGTTGGCGCAGGACTTTGATCTGATCGTCCTGCCCGGCGGCATCATCGGCGCCCAACACCTGGCGGCCCATCAGCCACTGCGACAACTGATCAAGGACCAGGCCGCCACTGGACGTTTCTTCGCCGCCATCGCCGAAGCCCCGGCCCTTGCCTTGCAGGCGTTCGGCGTACTGCGCCAGCGCCGCATGACCTGCCTGCCCGCCGTGAGCCAGCAACTGTCCGGTTGCAGTTTTGTCGATCAGCCGGTGGTGGTGGACGGCAACTGCATCACCGCCCAAGGCTCGGCTGCCGCGCTGGCGTTTGCCTTGACGCTGGTGGAACAGCTCTGTGGCAAGGGCGTGAGGGGCGTGGTGGCGGCGGAGTTGCTGGCCTGACAGGCATCAGGCGTGGTGAGGTAAGCGTTCGATCAAAGGTTGTTCACGCTGCTCGGCTTGCCACAGATCATAGTCCGTCTGAACACCCAGCCAGACCCTGGCCTTGCCGATCCCGGCCCGTTCCAGGCGCACCGCCAGATCGGGGCTGACGGGGGCATGGCCGTGCAATACCCGAGAGAGATGCGGTCGGGCGAAGCCCAAATGCCGCGCCAGCTCGGTGACTGTGATGCCCAGTTCGGGCAACACATCCATCAGTAGCGTTTCGCCAGGGTGTGGCGGATTGTGCATGGGCATGTTCCAGCCTCCTGTCAGTGGTAGTCCAGATAATCGACCAGTTCGATATCCGATCCGCTAAAACGAAAAATAATCCGCCAGTTTCCCGAAACACTCAGCGACCAGTATTCAACCAGCTCACCTCTGAGTGGATGCAGTCGCCATCCGGGGATATCCACGTCGTCAGGCGACTGCGCCCGGTCCATGAACTGGAGCATGCGAGCCAGGCGGTTTCCATGGTCAGCCCGGATTCCACGGGTCGAACCCGTTTCATAGAAGATCCTGAGGCCTTTGTGTCGGAAGGATTTAATCATGGAATCGAGTGTAAGGCGATACATTACACTCGGTGCGGTACATATATACCGCACATGCCAGGCAAATCTGTGTGTCCTGCGATGGCCAAGGCTTTTTCGGCGCGTCGAAATTGCCTTGAACGCTCACCCCACCCCGAAGTCGTACCCCTTATGACGGCGGTTTGCGAAAACGCCGCGAGTGTACGACCAACCGTGAGGTGTTTATGAGCGCGACCCTGTCCGAAGCGACACCGGCGTCCTTCGTCCGCCATCCGATCCGCCTGACGCTCAATGGTCAGGCGCGCGAACTGCACGTGCTGCCCTGGACCACGCTGCTGGACCTGCTGCGTGAGCAACTGGATCTGGTGGGCAGCAAGAAAGGTTGCGACCACGGTCAATGTGGTGCCTGTACGGTGCTGCGCGATGGCAAGCGGATCAACGCCTGCCTGACCCTGGCGGTGATGTGCGACGGCGCTGAGCTGACCACCATCGAGGGGTTGGCCAACGGTGATCAGTTGCATCCCATGCAGCAGGCTTTCATCAAGCACGACGCCTTCCAGTGCGGTTACTGCACGCCTGGGCAGATCTGTTCCGCGGTGGGATTGGCCAATGAAGGCCGGGCACAGACTGGGGCGCAGATCAGCGAACTGATGAGCGGCAATCTCTGCCGGTGCGGCGCCTACAACAACATTCGTGACGCTATCGAAGAGGCATTGCCGCTCTGTCAGCAGGGAGGTGATCAATGAACCCTTTCCAATACAGCAAGCCCGACACTGTGCAGGCCGCCGTCGACTTGTCGAGCCCGGTTTCACGCTTCATTGCCGGTGGCACCAACCTGCTGGACCTGATGAAAGAAAACCTCACCCGTCCCGAGCACCTGATCGACATTACCGGGCTGCCCCTGGCGGACCTCAGCGAAACCCCTTCCGGCGGGGTGATGATCGGCGCGTTGGTGAGCAATGCCGATCTGGCTTGGCATCCCTGGATCCAGCGCCGCTATCCGCTGCTTTCCCAGGCAATCCTGGCGGGCGCCTCGCCGCAGTTGCGCAACATGGCCAGCACCGGCGGTAACCTCCTGCAACGCACCCGCTGTTATTACTTCTATGACGCCAACGTGCCGTGCAACAAGCGACGGCCAGGCAGCGGCTGTCCGGCTCGGGACGGCTTGAACCGTATGCACGCGATATTCGGCGCCAGTGATCAATGTGTCGCCACGCACCCTTCCGACATGTGCGTGGCACTGGCTGCCTTGGAGGCCGTGGTGCATGTTATCGGTCGGGGCGGGGCACGGACCATCGAGTTCGCTGACTTTCACCGTCTGCCCGGCGATGCCCCGGAACGGGACAACCAACTGGCCGATGATGAACTGATCACCGCCATTGAGTTGCCTGCCGCCGGTTTCGCTGAACACAGCCATTACTTGAAAATTCGGGACCGGGCCTCCTACGCCTTTGCGCTGGTTTCGGTAGCGGCGGCGCTCGAGCTGGACGGGCCGGTGATCCGCCAGGCGCGCCTGGCCCTCGGCGGCGTGGCCCACAAACCCTGGCGCGACCGGGCCGTGGAGAGCTGGCTGACCGGCCAGACCGTCAGCCGCGAAACCTTCACTGCTGCCGCTGACGCGCTGTTGCAAAACGCCGAGCCGCTGGAACATAACGGCTTCAAGGTCAGACTGGCGCGCCGGGCAGTGGTCCGCGCCTTGAGCGATGCCGCACTGGTGGGAGGACAAGCCTGATGAATGCTTCGAGCAAATCCATAGGGCAACCACTTGACCGGGTCGATGGCCTGCTCAAGGTCACCGGCCAGGCCCGATATGCCGGCGAATACCCCGAGGACGGTTTGCTGCACGGCAGCGTCGTCTCCAGCAGCATCGCTCGTGGCCGCGTGCTGCGCATCGATGCCACCCGAGCGTTGGCGTTGCCCGGGGTGGTCACGGTGATCGACCACACCAACCGCCCCAGGATCGCCAGCTACGACGAGCCTTACGAGGACGCCGATGCGGCAGAGGGTTCGCCGTTCCGACCGCTGTACAACGATCAGGTACTCTACAGCGGCCAGCCGTTGGCCTTGGTGGTCGCTGAAAACCTCGAGCTGGCCCGCCACGCCGGTTCGCTTATTGAAATCGAATATGAAGCCCGGGACCATCAGACCGATCTGGCAATCCTGCAAAACCAAGCCCATCCGGCGCCGGCAGAATTGCCCAAGCCCCGTGGGAATTTTCAGGGCGAGTACGCCAGTTCGGCCCTCAGTGTGGACGTGTCCTACAGCACACCGATCGAACACCACAACCCGATGGAGCCTCATGCCTCCACCGTGCTGTATCAGCCTGACGGCAGCCTGCACATCCACGACAAGACCCAAGGCACGCAAAACTGCCAGGCCTATGTGCAAAAGGTCTTCGGGCTTGAGAAAGAGCAGGTGCGAGTGTTTGCCGCCTATGTGGGCGGCGCCTTCGGTTCCGGGCTGCGGCCACAGTACCAACTGCCCCTGGCGGTGATGGCAGCGCTGACGCTCAAACGCTCGGTGCGGGTCAGTCTGACGCGCCAGCAGATGTTTACCTTTGGCTATCGACCACGGACCTTTCAGCGCCTGCAACTGGGGGCCGCGGCCAACGGGCGACTGTTGGCGGTGGCGCATACCGCCATCGGCCAGACCTCGCGCTTTGAAGATTTCACCGAGCATGTGGTGGAGTGGAGCGGCATGCTCTATCACTGCGACAACGTTGAATTGACCTACAAACTGGTGCCGTTGGACGTCTATACGCCGCTGGACATGCGCGCTCCCGGCGCTGCCCTGGGACTGATCGGCCTGGAGTGCGCCATGGATGAACTGGCCTGTGCCCTGGCGATCGATCCGGTTCAACTGCGGTTGCTCAACTATGCCGAGCGTAACGAGAACGAAGACAAGCCATATTCCAGCAAGGAGTTGCGTGAGTGCTATGCCCAAGGTGCCCGTCGTTTTGGCTGGGACAAGCGCAACCCGGAACCGCGCAGCATGCGTGAAGGTCGGCAGTTGGTCGGTTGGGGCATGGCGGGCGGTGTGTGGGAGGCCATGCAGCAGAAGGCCAGCGCTCGGGCCTCGCTGGATGCCAACGGTCAGTTGACCGTCAGCAGTGCCACCACTGACATCGGTACTGGCACCTACACAGTTATGACCCAGATCGCCGCCCAAGCGTCAGGCGTTTCCCTGGAAAACGTCACCTTTATCCTCGGTGATTCGTCGCTGCCGACTGCGCCGCTGCAGGGCGGCTCGTTCACCGTCTCGTCGGTGGGCACCGCTGTGCAGCAGGCCTGTGAAGCCCTGAAGGAAAAACTCCTGGCTGTGGCGCGGCAGAGCTGTCCGGCCTTTGCTGGTGCGACCCTTGAGCAAGTGACGTTTGCCGACGGTCAGCTACGGTTGGGCGAGGCCTGTGTCTCGTTGGCAGAGTTGGCGCAAAAAAGCGGCGAGACGCCCTTGCAGGTTCAGGTTACTGCCGAGCCGGAGGAAAAACGCCAAGCCTACGCTACGGCCACGCATTCGGCGGTGTTTGTCGAAGTGCTGGTGGATGAGGACTTGGGCACGGTGAAGGTCAATCGGGTGGTCAGCGCCATCGCCGCCGGACGGGTGATCAACCCGAAAACCGCGCGCAGCCAGATCCTCGGCGGCGTGGTCTGGGGCGTCGGCATGGCCTTGCACGAAGAAACCTTGACTGACCATGCGTTGGGCCGGCACATGAATCACAGCCTGGCGGAATACCATGTGCCGGTGAACGCCGACATCGGGGACATTGACGTGGTTTTTGTCGACGAGCACGACGAGATCGTCAATGCCCTCGGCTCCAAGGGCGTCGGTGAGATTGGCATCGTTGGTGTGGCGGCGGCCGTGGCCAATGCGATTTATCACGCCACCGGCAAACGGGTCCGGGACTTTCCCATCACGCTGGATAAATTGCTTTAGGTTTTCGCAGCGTCCACCGGTTCGTGCATCCGGTCACGGTTGGCCAGGGTCGGGAACAGTTTGATCCAGACCCCGGTCACCAGCAGTGTGCCGACACCGCCCATGACCACCGCCGGCACGGTGCCGAACCAGTGGGCGGTCAGGCCGGACTCGAACTCGCCCAACTGGTTCGAGGCACCGATGAACAGTCCGTTCACGGCGCTGACCCGGCCGCGCATTTCGTCTGGCGTTTCCAACTGCACGAAGGAGGCGCGGATCACCATGCTGATCATGTCCGCCGCGCCTAGCACCACCAGCACCGCCAGGGAAAACCAGAACGAAGTGGAGAGGCCGAAGGCAATGGTGGCGACGCCGAACACGCCCACGGCGGTGAACATCACCCGACCGACCTTGCGCTCCACGGCAAACCGCGCCAGCCATAGCGACATCAGCAAGGCCCCCACCGCCGGAGCCGAGCGCAGCAGGCCCAGGCCCCAGGGACCGGTAAGCAGAATATCCTTGGCGAACACCGGCAACAGCGCGGTCGCGCCGCCCAGCAGTACCGCGAACAGGTCCAGGGAAATCGCCCCGAGAATGTCCGGGCGGCTGCGGATGAAGCGAATCCCGGCCAGCAACGAATCCATGGTTGCCTTGCCTTTGTTCAGCGGCGTCTGGCGGGCGGGCAGGTTGAGCATCAGGCAGCAGGCGATGACGTAGAGCAACACGGTCGGCCCATAGACCCAGACGCTGCCGAAGGCATAGAGCAGACCGCCCAGTGCCGGGGCGACGATGGTCGCGGACTGCTGGGCCGACTGCGCGGCGGCCACGGCGCGGGGAAACAGCGCGGCCGGCACGATGCTCGGCAGCAGCGCTTGGGTGGTCGGCATCTCAAAGGAGCGGGCGGCGCCCAGCAGGAAGGCGAGGATGAAGATCATCTCCCGGGTGACGTTATCGGTGGCGCTGCCGATGACCAGCGCCAGGGCAATCATCGCCTGCAACGACTGGCAGATCGCCGCGACCTTGCGGCGATCATAGCGGTCGGCCACATGCCCGGTGTGCAGCATGAACAGCACACGCGGAGCAAACTCCACCAACCCTACAAGACCCAGGTCCAATACGTTGCCGGTCAGTTGATAGAGGTTCCAGCCGATGGCCACGGTGAGCATCTGGAAGCCACTGGCGGTGAAAATCCGGGCCAGCCAGAAGGCGATGAAGGGGCGGTGGTGGCGGAGCAGCAATGGTGCTTGGCTGGGCATCTATGACGGGTCCGGTGATGAGGGCATCGAGATTATCACCGAGTTGTAACTGGAGGTTGCGGTTGCTGGAAAAATAGTTAGCCAAGCATCTACTTTTCACATAGCACGCTTTTTTTGTGGCGAGGGGATTTATCCCCGCTGGGGTGCGAAGCGGCCCCAAGCTTTTGCGAGCGCTGCGCACTCGAGCGGGGATAAATCCCCTCGCCACAACAGTGCACTCCTCAAGATTCAGAAATCTTGGCTTAGAGCAGGATTGCAGCACTGAGACAACCTGTCACGCGACAAAAGACCACGCCGTCCGGCGGCCATAATGCGACTACTCTTTGAGCATTGCTTGATCCAGGTCAATACCCTTCGGGGGCTTGGGCTGGCGGCCATCCGGCCACGTTCCTGCGTTGTGACGGTTTAAAAAAAGAACGATTTGAAAAGCATCGCACTCCATATCCCTGGAGGTTGCGATGCAAGCCCCGCCCGCAGCCGGTTTTACCTGACAGAGGAAGACTTATGTTCGGTTTGGAGGCGCTCGATCTCGCCCGAATCCAGTTCGCGTTCACCATCTCGTTCCATATCCTGTTCCCGGCCATCACCATCGGCCTGGCGAGTTACCTGGCGGTACTCGAGGGCTTGTGGCTCAAGACCCGCGACGACACCTACCGCGACCTGTACCACTTCTGGTCGAAGATCTTTGCCGTCAACTTCGGCATGGGTGTGGTATCCGGTTTGGTCATGGCCTATCAGTTCGGCACCAACTGGAGCCGTTTCTCTGACTTTGCCGGTGCGGTCACCGGGCCGCTGCTGACTTACGAGGTGCTCACGGCGTTCTTCCTCGAAGCCGGGTTCCTGGGGGTGATGCTGTTCGGTTGGAACCGCGTCGGGCGCGGTCTGCATTTCTTTTCCACAGTCATGGTAGCGATCGGCACGCTGATCTCGACGTTCTGGATCCTGTCCTCCAACAGCTGGATGCAGACTCCCCAGGGCTACGAAATCATCGATGGCCGGGTCATCCCGGTGGACTGGCTGGCGGTGGTGTTCAACCCCTCGTTCCCCTATCGGCTGTTGCACATGTCCACGGCAGCGTTTGTCGCCACGGCGTTTTTCGTCGGTTCGTCGGCGGCCTGGCACTTGTTGCGCGGTCGGGATACCCCGGCCATTCGCCGCATGCTCTCGATGGCGATGTGGATGGCGTTGCTGGTGGCGCCGATCCAGGCCGTCATTGGTGACTTCCATGGCCTCAACACCCTCAAGCATCAACCGGCCAAGATCGCGGCCATCGAAGGTCACTGGGAAAACGTCGGCAATGAGCCTACCCCGCTGATCCTGTTTGGCTGGCCGGACATGCAGGCGGAAAAGACCCGGTTCGCCGTGGAAATCCCCTACCTGGGCAGCCTGATCCTGACCCATAGCCTGGACAAGCAGGTGCCGGCCCTCAAGGAGTTTCCGCCTGAAGACCGACCGAATTCGACCATTGTGTTCTGGTCGTTCCGGATCATGGTGGGCCTGGGGCTGCTGATGATTTTCACCGGTCTGTGCAGTCTCTGGTTGCGCCGCAACGACCGGCTCTACCAGTCTCGACCGTTCCTTCACATGGTCTTGTGGATGGGGCCGTCCGGCCTGATCGCGATCCTGGCAGGCTGGTTCACCACCGAAATCGGTCGCCAGCCCTGGGTGGTCTACGGCCTGATGCGCACGGCCGATGCTTCCTCCGGCCACAGCTTTGCGCAGATGAGCATCACGCTTGTGCTGTTCGTCGTGGTGTATTTCGCGCTGTTCGGTGCGGGGCTGAGCTACATGATGCGCCTGGTGCGCAAAGGGCCGGAAGCCCATGAAGATGAGCCGGCCGACGGTGGCCCGGGTCAGAAACGTACCCCGGCCCGTCCATTGTCGGCCGCCGATGATGGCGACGACGAAGTGGACCATAACGACAGCTCGCACAAGGGGAATTGAGTCATGGGTATTGATCTTCCGCTGATCTGGGCCGTGGTCATCATCTTCGGCATCATGATGTACGTGATCATGGATGGCTTTGACCTGGGGATCGGCATTCTTTTCCCCTTCATCAAGGCTGAGCGTGATCGTGACGTGATGATGAACACCGTAGCGCCGGTCTGGGACGGTAACGAAACCTGGTTGGTGCTGGGTGGCGCGGGCCTGTTCGGGGCGTTTCCGCTGGCTTATTCGGTAGTGCTTTCGGCGCTGTACCTGCCGCTGATCCTGATGCTCATCGGGCTGATTTTCCGCGGCGTGGCCTTTGAGTTTCGCTTCAAGGCCAAGGCTCACAAGCGCCATCTGTGGGACAAGGCGTTCATCGGCGGTTCCCTGACGGCCACCTTCTTCCAGGGGGTGGCGTTGGGGGCGTTCATTGATGGATTCGAAGTGGTCGATCGCCAGTTCGCCGGCGGCTCCCTGGACTGGTTCACACCGTTCACCGTCTTCTGTGGCCTGGCCTTGATCGTCGCCTACGCCTTGCTCGGCTGCACTTGGCTGATCATGAAAACCGAAGGCAAGTTGCAGGAGCAGATGCATAACCTGGCCAGGCCGCTGGCGTTCGGGGTGCTGGCGGTGATCGGTATCGTCAGTATCTGGACTCCGCTGGCTCACGCCGATATCGCGGCGCGCTGGTTTACCCTGCCAAATCTGTTCTGGTTCCTGCCGGTGCCGATCCTGGTGCTGGTGACCATGTACGGGTTGTTTCGCGCCGTTGCCCGCAACGCCAACTACACGCCGTTCATTCTGACGCTGGCGCTGATCTTCCTCGGTTACAGCGGTCTGGGCATCAGCTTGTGGCCGAACATCGTGCCGCCATCCATCTCCATCTGGGACGCGGCGTCACCGCCACAGAGCCAGGGGTTCATGCTGGTCGGGACGCTGTTCATCATTCCTTTGATCCTGGTGTACACCTTCTGGAGCTACTACGTGTTCCGAGGCAAGGTGACCCATGACGACGGCTACCATTGATTGACCAGCGAGGCATTGAAAATGGCCAAGCCTGATTTGAAAGACATCGAAGCGGCTGAAAAGAAGCCGCTCTGGCAGCGACTTGGCTGGCTGGCGCTGATCTGGGCCGGCAGTGTGCTGGCGCTGTTTATCGTCGCCAGCCTGATGCGGATGTTCATGAACGCCGCAGGGCTGACCACCCACTGACGCTCCCGGGCAGGGTCAAATTATTTGCGGGCCTTGAGGATGACGAATTTCGGGGTTGCGGCCACTTGTTCGACCCCCCGGAACAACCGCGCCAGTTTGCTGTGGTAGCCCAGGTGCCGATTGCCGACGATGTACAGCGCGCCGCCGACCACCAGTGCTTCGCGCGCCTGCTGAAACATCCGCCAGGCGAGGAAGTCGCCCACCACCTGCTGTTGGTGGAAAGGCGGATTACACAGCACTACATCCAATGACTGCGCCTCTTGCCCGGCCAGACCGTCCCCAGCTCGTATGGTCACCTCACGCTCGCCCAGGGCGGCGCGCCAGTTCTCTGCGGCCGACTGCACGGCCATGTACGATTCATCCACCAGGGTGTAGTGGGCCTCGGGATTCTGCAGGGCGCTGGCGATTGCCAGTACACCGTTGCCGCACCCCAGGTCCGCGACGCGGGCGGTGCCCAGGTTCTTTGGCAGATGCGGCAGAAATGCCCGGGTGCCGATGTCCAGGCCTTCGCGACAGAACACGTTGGCGTGGTTGAGCAATTCGATCTTCGGCTCTTCCAGCCAATAGCGCGTGGGGTAGGGGGATGCGGCCGGCACTCGGGTTTCTGGCTGGAGCGCTTCTGGCGTGGCGATCAACAAGCGAGCTTTTTTCACTGCCAGCGAGGCCTGCACCGGGCCAACGTAGCGTTCCAGCAGGTCACCGGCGGCCCGTGGCAGATGCTTGACCATCGCAGCAGCAATCACCTGGGCACCGGGGGCCAATTGGCCTTGCAGGCGAATCAACTGTTCTTCCAGCAGGGCCAGGGTTTTTGGCACTTTGATCAGGACGCGGTCGAAAGGTCCGGTCAACGGTTCACTGGCCGGCAACGTCGGCACCGCATCAAAGGGCAGGCCGTTGCGCACCAGGTTTTTCTCCAGCGCCTGCAAGGCCAGGTACGAGTCGCTGCTGCTGATGACTTCAACCTTGCCGGCAAGGCTCGCCGCCAGGGCACCAAAGCCGTCATTGAGGACCAGGACCCGGGTATCGGCGAGCGGCTGTTGCTCGGCCAGATACGCGAGCAGGTATTCGTCGGCTGCGTCAAAGGCTTGCAGCGGCTCGTTCTGCTGTTCGGGTTGGCGGATCAGGTCAAGTTGGGCGAAGGGACTGTCGAGCAAGGGCATGGCTGGGACTCTGGAGATCAACGAATGTCCCGCTGCCCCGGGGCAGGTGTCTCAGCGGGACCGCCTGAATGAACTTCGTCGCGTACTGGGCGCGTCATCATTCAAGTGGAGCCGTAAATGGTACGTTTTTTTTCCAGGCATTACTCGCGGGTTTTTTCAGGTTGGTAAGTGCGCCGCACGGTTCAGATCACATGGATGTGGGCCGCCTTGGCTACCGCTGAGATTTTGTTGTTGACGTTCAGCTTTCGCATGCAACTGCACACATGGAAGTTCACGGTGCGCTCGGAGAGGCAGAGGATTCTGCCCACTTCCGAAGCCGTCTTGCCTTCGGCCGACCACCTCAATACTTCGATCTCTCTGGGTGATAAATGACATTTTTGTGGAGTCGCGGCAGCGTCAGCCAGTTTTTTGCTGGCCAGCGCATGCAATCTTTGACTGGCGAAAATGGCATAGCCCAGATTTGCGTAGTGCTCGTCGATATCGATGGGGCAATGAGTCCGGGCCAGGCTGAAAAGGCTGCAGTGTGCCCCCTGTTCATCATGAACGGCCTGGGTCCAGCCATACTTGAGTCCCTGTCGATTAAGTTCTCGCCACAACTTGGGGGCCTGAGCAAAAACAGTCTCATCCCACAAGATTGGAAGCGGTGATTGATTGCAATGTGCTACTAGTGGGTCGTTCGATGCATAGCCGTTCTGTTCATATAGTCTGTCCCATCCATAAGGGTAGTTATTCAGGTTTACCTTGTTGGTATGCTTGTCCGGGCTTCCGAGATAGGCTGAGAATGCACAATATTCAAATCCCTGATTGTTAAAGAAATTCAGGACTAGACGATAGGCCGTCTGTAAGTCCTTTTCACAGGATAACTTCCTCAACAGCAAGTCCTTCCACTTGTCCATCGCTCTCTCCTGGGTTGAGTTCGTCCATGCGGATCCAATCCATGATGCGAATTTTTAGTGTAGGACTATTCTTAAATTGCAGTGAGCTTTTTTTTGTTTGCTTACAGTTTGAAATGTTTAAGAAATAAACTTTTTGAGTATGATTTTACAGTTTGGATGGTTTTGTATAAGTCTGGTAGAGGATATGCTCGGCGACAGAGACGTTAGTAGCTAAAGTGCCACTACTCGTTGTCAGTGGTGAAGGGGCTCACTTTGCGGGACACTGTAAGTCTTGTCTCGTTGGAGTGGCTCATGATCGACAGCTCAGAGAAGTTCACCCGTCAAACCTTGCTCGATGTGCAGCCCGTGGCACCTCATTTGTTTACGTTGCGTACCACACGGGATCGCGGTTTTCGTTTTCGGGCGGGGCAGTTCGCCCGGCTCGGGGTCGCTAAAGCGGATGGCACCATCGTTTGGCGGGCATATTCCATGGTGTCTTCGCCGTTCGATGAATTCCTCGAGTTTTTTTCCATCGTGGTACCGGACGGCGAGTTCACCAGCGAACTGAGTCGGCTGCAGCCAGGCGACAGCCTGCTGGTTGATCGCCAGGCCTTTGGCTACCTGACGCTTGATCGTTTCGTTGACGGGCGCGATTTGTGGCTGCTGTCCACGGGAACGGGCGTCGCACCGTTCCTCTCGATTCTCCAGGATTTCGAAGCATGGGAAAAATTCGAGACGATCGTCCTGGTGTACAGCGTCCGCGAGGCACGGGAGCTGGCATATCAGGAGCTGATCAAAGGGTTGAGCCAGCGCGACTACCTGGCCGGCTACGCTCACAAGTTTCGTTTCATCGCGACCGTCACCCGTGAACAGCATCCCGGTGCGCTCAGCGGACGAATCACGACACTGATCGAAAATGGCGAGTTGGAAAGGGCGGCTGACATCGAGCTGACGCCGGAACACTCGCGGGTGATGTTGTGCGGCAATCCGCAGATGATCGATGACACGCGCAAGCTGCTCAAGGCCAGGGGCCTGCAACTGAGTCTCAGCCGTCGGCCAGGTCAGGTGGCCGTGGAAAACTATTGGTAGAAAAGGCGCCTGTGGCGAGGAGATAAAAAACCACGCCACAGGCGGCGAAGTGTGAGTCAGGGCCTCTCGTTCTGGGCCTTGAGCAGGTCGCGAATTTCGCTCAGCAACAGTTCTTCCTTGGTCGGAACCGGTGGCGCGCTGGGAGCAACGGCTTCTTCGCGCTTGAGGCGGTTGATGGCCTTGACGCCCATGAAAATGGCGAACGCCACAATGATGAAATCAATGGTGCTTTGAATGAATTTGCCATAGGCCAATACCACCGCCGGCGCATCGCCTTGTGCCGCCTTGAGTGTGATGGCCAGGTCGCTGAAGTCCACCCCGCCAATCAAAAGGCCGATCGGAGGCATGATGACGTCGCCAACGAAGGACGAAACGATTTTGCCGAAAGCAGCACCGATAATGATCCCGACGGCCATGTCGACGACATTGCCTTTGACCGCGAAGGCCTTGAACTCGTTAATCACGCCCATGAGTTGTTCCTTGTGACAGATGAAGTGGATGGTGGCAGTGTAAATCAGCCAAACGCGTCCTGCTCGAAACGCCTGCTTACAAAGCTTCAGTTATCGACTCGGGACAGGGGGAAAAGTTTACAAAGTGCCATCAATCGCGCGTGATACGCGGTCCCGAGCCGATTCCCTATAAGGATTTTTCTATCGGATCGGTGCGGCATTTCTATTTAGGTTTTTCTTTTTCGAGCACTAGCCTCTGCAAGGCGCACATGGATGCGCTCTATAACATCAGAGGAAACGCCTATGAACATTTCCCTTGGCGGCGGGACTTTTACCCCTCGCCGTGCTTTTTTTGTGCTCACCGCCAGCCTGTTGTCCTTGTCCGTTAACGCGGCCACCCTGACCCGCGATAACGGTGCGGCCGTGGGCGACAACCAGAACTCGCAAACAGCCGGTCCTAACGGGCCGACCTTGTTGCAAGACGTGCAACTGATCCAGAAACTCCAGCGCTTCGACCGCGAGCGCATCCCCGAGCGCGTGGTGCATGCACGAGGAACCGGCGCCCATGGCACATTTACAGTCACCGACGACCTCAGTGACCTGACCAAGGCCAAAGTCTTCGCCGCTGGCCAGGCCACGCCGGTGTTCGTGCGTTTTTCTGCTGTAGTGCATGGCAACCATTCGCCGGAAACCCTGCGTGACCCCCGTGGCTTTGCCACCAAGTTCTACACGGCCGAGGGTAACTGGGATCTGGTGGGTAACAACTTCCCGACCTTCTTCATTCGCGATGCCATCAAGTTTCCAGACATGGTCCATGCTTTCAAACCCGACCCTCGGACAAACTTGGATGATGACGCCCGCCGTTTCGATTTCTTTTCTCACGTGCCCGAAGCAACGCGCACGCTGACCGAGTTGTATTCCAATTCCGGCACGCCGGCCAGTTATCGTGAAATGGACGGTAACGGTGTGCATGCCTACAAGTTGGTGAATGCAAAGGGTGAAGTTCACTACGTAAAGTTTCATTGGAAAAGTTTGCAGGGCCTGAAAAATCTCGATCCGAAAGAAGTTGTGAAAGTTCAGGGGCAAGATTACAGCCATATGACTAACGATCTGGTGAGTCATATTAATAAGGGCGACTTCCCGAAATGGGACTTGTACGTTCAGGTGCTGAACCCGCAGGACCTTTCCACGTTTGATTTCGATCCTCTTGATGCGACAAAAATCTGGCCGGGTGTGCCTGAACGCAAAGTCGGGCAAATGGTTTTGAACCGTAACCCGGCGAATGTTTTCCAGGAAACCGAGCAAGTGGCGATGGCGCCGGCCAATCTTGTTCCGGGCATCGAGCCGTCGGAAGATCGACTGTTGCAGGGGCGGGTGTTCTCCTATGCCGATACGCAAATGTATCGAGTGGGACCCAACGCGCTTCAGTTGCCCATCAATGCGCCGAAGGTGGCGGTCAACAATGGCAACCAGGACGGCGCGATGAATTCGGGCGCCACCAGCACCGGCGTGAATTATCAGCCGAGCCGCCTGATGCCTCGCCAGGAACAGCCAACGGCACGCTACAGCCAGACCGCGCTGACTGGCAGTACCCAGCAGGCGAAGATCCAGCGTGAGCAGAACTTCAAGCAAGCCGGTGACCTGTACCGCTCGTTCAACCAGAAAGAGCGCAATGACCTGATCGAAAGCTTCGGCGGATCGCTGGCGACCACCGATGAGGAGAGCAAGCACATCATCCTGTCGTTCCTCTACAAGGCTGATCCTGAATACGGCACTGGTGTAGCCCGTGTCGCCAAAGGCGATCTGACCCGGGTCAAGGCGCTGGCGGAAAAACTCAGCGACTGATCCACAGCCTGGCACGTGCATAACCCGTGGGAGCAAAGCTTGCTCGCGAAGCAGGCGCTGCGGTCTGAAGCCAGACCGAGTCGTCTGCGTTGCGGGCAAGCCATGCTCCCGCAACCCTGCATCTACAGCCTTGCGCCAAGGAGACGTCATGCTGCGTAACTTCCTGTTTTCGATGCTCGCAATCGGGTCGTTGAGCGTATGGGCCGATCAGCCCATGCCCACCGACCCGGTGGTTGTACAAGAGCAGTTGCAAACTTATTACTTCGACGCCGCCCGGCGGGGCGACGTGCCGATGCTCGAGACCTTTATCGAGGCTGGTTACTCGCTCAACACCCAGGACGAAAAAGGCTACACCGCGCTGATCCTGGCCGCTTACCACGGCCATGGCGCGGCGGTGGAGCGGCTGCTGGCCGCTGGCGCCGATGCCTGCACCCAGGACAACCGGGGCAACACGGCGCTGATGGGCGCCATTTTCAAGGGCCAAGTGCAGATCGCGCGCCGTTTGTTGTCCACCGATTGCAACCCGGACCAGCGCAACGGCGCCGGACAGACCGCAGCGATGTACGCCGGCCTGTTCAAGCGCGTCGAGTTGCTCGACGCCTTGGCGGCCAAAGGGGCGGACCTGCAGGCCCAGGATCCGCTGGGCAATACCGCGGCGAACCTGGTCAACGGTGAAATCAGAATGCCGGCCCCGCGCTGACCCCCGCGTGGGCTATCATCGCGGTTTTTATCCCGGAGTTCAGATGGCCAAGGCAAAGCGCATGTATGGCTGCACCGAGTGCGGCTCGACCTTTCCCAAATGGGCCGGCCAGTGCAGTGAGTGCGGTGCCTGGAACACCTTGACCGAAACCATGGTCGAGAGTGGCGGTGCCGCAGCCCCCACCGGTCGCACGGGGTGGGCCGGTCAGCAGGCGCAAATCAAGACCCTCGCCGAAGTCAGCGTCGAGGAAATTCCACGGTTTTCCACCGCGTCCGGCGAGCTGGACCGCGTATTGGGCGGTGGCCTGGTGGACGGTTCGGTCGTGCTGATTGGCGGGGACCCGGGCATCGGCAAGTCCACCATCCTGTTGCAAACCTTGTGCAACCTGGCCACGCGCATGCCGGCGCTGTACGTCACTGGCGAGGAATCCCAGCAGCAAGTCGCCATGCGCGCCCGGCGTCTGGGGCTGCCCCAGGATCAACTGCGGGTCATGACCGAGACGTGCATCGAAACCATCATCGCCACGGCCCGCCTGGAAAAACCCAAGGTCATGGTGATCGACTCGATCCAGACGATTTTCACCGAACAACTGCAATCGGCGCCGGGCGGCGTGTCACAGGTGCGTGAAAGCGCGGCGTTGCTGGTGCGGTATGCCAAGCAGAGCGGTACGGCGATTTTCCTGGTGGGCCACGTCACCAAGGAAGGCGCGCTGGCAGGCCCGCGGGTGCTGGAGCACATGGTGGATACCGTGTTGTATTTCGAGGGCGAATCCGACGGTCGCCTGCGTTTGTTGCGGGCAGTGAAGAATCGCTTTGGCGCCGTCAATGAATTGGGTGTGTTCGGCATGACCGACAGAGGCTTGAAAGAAGTCTCGAATCCTTCGGCGATTTTTCTCACGCGCGCCCAGGAAGAAGTGCCGGGCAGTGTGGTCATGGCGACCTGGGAAGGCACCCGACCGATGCTGGTGGAGGTTCAGGCGCTGGTGGATGACAGCCATTTGGCGAACCCGCGTCGGGTCACCTTGGGGCTGGATCAGAATCGGCTCGCCATGTTGCTGGCGGTCCTGCATCGACACGGTGGCATTCCTACCCACGATCAGGATGTTTTCCTCAACGTGGTGGGCGGCGTCAAAGTATTGGAAACCGCGTCTGACCTGGCGTTGATGGCGGCGGTCATGTCCAGCTTGCGCAATCGGCCGCTGCCCCATGATCTGCTGGTGTTCGGTGAAGTGGGGCTGTCGGGGGAAGTCCGGCCGGTGCCCAGCGGACAGGAGCGGCTCAAGGAGGCGGCCAAGCACGGTTTCAAACGCGCCATCGTGCCCAAGGGCAACGCGCCGAAGGAAGCGCCTGCCGGGTTGCAGATCATTGCCGTGACCCGCCTGGAACAGGCGCTGGATGCATTGTTCGAATAACTCCGAGGCCTGCTGCGTGGTGCAGGGTTATTCAAATATGTACCAACGCCGCCAATTCCCGCTCAAGCTCAGCCTGATCGGCGAGGTTCAACTCCACCAGCCGGCGCAGATGGGCGATGGAGTCCAGGTCGATATGCTCGCAGACAAAGCCCAGATGGCCATGGTCGTCGTGGGTCAACCGAACCTCCATCTGCACTTCCACGTCGTTGCTCAAGTGAATGTCGGCTACGAAAGTCTTCTCGGGATTGCCAAGCCAGGGCTCGGGCTTTTTGATCAGCAGGCCCTTGAGAGACAGGTCCAGCAGTTCGACCGGCCAAGTCAGTTTGTCCTCGTCCTTGCCCTGACTCAGCTCGGTTCGGGCATGGAACTCGATTCGTACGAAGCGGCGGCGTTCGCTCATTACGTATTCCTTTCTGGAGATTGATTGACTATAGACCCAACTGGCGCGCCGTCGTCACCGTTGGGCTGCTGGGCAGACAAATGTCGGGGGTGGCCTTTGTTCTCGTTAGCGCTAAACTCCGATGGCTGTCTTTCTTGTCCACCCTGGCCGGAATATAAAAATGACAAATAATAATAGCCTGCTGCGCCACATACCCTGGCTACTGCTGGCCGTCTTGGGAGCGAGCGCCCTGGGCGTCGTGGCATTGCGTCGGGGAGAGGCGATCAACGCCCTCTGGATCGTCGTCGCAGCCGTGGCCATCTACCTGGTCGCCTACCGCTACTACAGCCTGTTCATCGCCAATAACGTGATGCAACTCGATGCGCGCCGGGCCACCCCCGCCGTGCTCAACAACGATGGCCTGGACTATGTCCCGACCAACAAACACATCCTGT
>NZ_CAAKGZ010000036.1:0-100414 GCF_901007645.1 Pseudomonas sp. FG-3G | reverse complement strand
GAGCAAGCCCGCTCCCACATTTTGAAATGCGTTCCCCCTGTGGGAGCGAGCCTGCTCGCGATGAGGCCCGCCCGGCCAGCACAAGCTTTCAGTCGAGCATGAACAGCGCATCATTGCTGAACTGCGCCTCAAACCGGTTGGCCGGCATCGGCCGGCCGAACAGGTAGCCCTGGACTTCATCGCAGCCGTGCTCGCGCAGAAAGTCCAGTTGCTCGTGGGTTTCGACCCCTTCGGCAATCACCGCCAGGTTGAGGCTGTGGGCCATGGCGATGATCGCCCGGGCGATCTGGGCGTCCTGTTCGCCGGATGGCAGGCCATCGACAAAGGTGCGGTCGATTTTCAACACGTCGATGGGGAATTGCTTGAGGTAGTTGAGGGACGAATAACCGGTGCCGAAGTCATCCACGGCGATGCTCAGGCCCAGGTTTTTCAGCCCGGCCAGGATCTGCATCGCCTCGCTGACTTCACGCATCAGGATGCTTTCGGTCAGTTCCAGTTCCAGACAGGCCGGCGGCAGGCCGGTGCTACGCAGGATGTTGGCGATGCGCGTACCGAGCTGGCCATCGGAGAACTGCCGGGCCGAAATGTTGACCGAGACTTTCGGCACCCGGACCTTGGCCTGGTGCCAGGTCTTGAGCTGCCGAGAGGCTTCGCTGATCACCCAGTCACCGACGTCCACCACCAACCCGAGCTCTTCGAGGACCGGGATGAAGTCCCCTGGCGGCACCAGCCCGCGTCGTGGATGGCGCCAGCGCAGCAAGGCCTCGGCGCCGGTCAGGCGTTTGCCGTCGCCGCTGAACTGTGGCTGGTAATACAGCACGAACTCGTTCTGCTCCAGGGCGTGGCGCAGGTCGCTTTCCAGCTCCAGTCGTTCCAAGGCGCTGGCGTTCATGTCGGCCTGGTAGAACTGGAAGTTGTTCTTGCCGCGCTCCTTGGCGTGATACATGGCCGTGTCGGCGTTCTTCATCAGCTGACTCAGCTCGTTGCCGTCCTGAGGGCTCAGGGCGATACCGATGCTGGCGGTGACGAAGAACTCCCGACCTTCCAGTACGAACGGTCGGACCAGGCTGGCGAGGATCTGCTCGGCCACGTTGATCGCCCGGTTGAGCGCCATTTCGCGGCTGGAACGCGGTTGCAGCAGCAGGGTGAATTCGTCGCCGCCCATGCGCGCCACGGTGTCGTCGTCGGCCACGCAGCCGAGCAGCCGCGTGGCCATTTCCTTGAGCATCCGGTCGCCGGCGGCGTGGCCCAGGGAGTCGTTGATCGGCTTGAAGCGGTCCAGGTCGAGGAACATCAGCACGACCCAGTTTTTCTGGCGCTCGGCCGATTGCAGCGCGGTGTGCAGGCGATCCTGAAACAGCGTGCGGTTGGGCAGGTGGGTCAACGCGTCGTAGTAGGCCAGGCGATGGATGCGCTGTTCGCTGGCCTTGCGTTCGCTGATGTCGCTGAAGAAGCACACGTAGCTGGCTAGGTCGCCTTCATCGTCCAGCACCGCCGTAATGCCGACCCAGGCCGGATAGTGCTCGCCATTGCGGCGCTTGAGCCAGACCTCGCCTTCCCAGGTGCTGTGTTGCTGCAACTGCTTGAGCACGTAGCGCAGGTGGGCTTCCTGCTGCTCGTCCACGGTCAGCATGTTGGGCAACTGGTCCAGCACCTGCGACACCGCATACCCGCTGACGCGGCTGAAGGCTTCGTTGGCCTGGACAATGTAACCGGCCGGGTCGGTGATCAGGATCGCCGAGGTCGAATGCTCGAATACCGTGGCGGCCATGCGCAGGTCTTTTTCGGCGCGTCGTTGCTGGCTGATATCGCGGCCCACGCCCAGCACGCCTTCGAACGCGCCGTGCTCATCCCACACCAGCACCAACCGCAGCTCGATGGGGATCTTGCGCCCGTCGGCGCGCAGGCAGTCGAACAGAAACAGCTGGGTCTGCATCTGGTTGCGCAACTCGGCCAGTTGCTCAGGCTTGTCGAGGGCTTTGCTGACCCGATCCATCAAGGTGTAGATGCCGGTCAGTTGTTGCGGGTTGGCGATGGTTGATTGCCAGCCGTTCTGGAATATCCAGTCAGCGCTGTAGCCCAGCACTGCTTGCACCGAGGGGCTGACGTAGTTGAGCGAAAGCTTGCTGTTGGTGGAGAAAATCACGTCGCTGATGCTTTCGGCGAGCATCCGGTAGCGTTGTTCGCTGTCGCGCAGCGATTCGCTGGCTTCGATCTGTTCGGTGATGTCCTTGGCTACGCCGATGATCCGTGTCACCTGATCGTGCCGGTCCCGGGCCAGGGCTTGTTCGCGAATATCGAAGCGCCGCCATTTGCCATTGCGATGGCGAAAGCGCAGCTGGCATTGCAGCAGTTGCGCATACCCGGCCTGACGTTGTGCCTGGCGCAAGTTGTGGTAGTGATCGGCGTCTTCGCTGTGCAACAGGATCTCCCAGAAGTATTCGCCCATCTGGTGCAGTTCGGTGCGGTCGTACCCCAGGGTCTGTCCCAGGTGATGGTTGCTGAAGATCATCCGCTGACTGATCACGTCTTGCACATAGAGATGGTCCGGTACGGTGCGCACCACGTCGGACCAGAAGCCTTCGCGTTCGAGCAGCGACAGTTCGATCAGCTTGCGGCTGGTAATGTCGCTGATGCTCAGGATGACGGCGTTGTAGTCCTGTTGTTTTTCCGGCAGACGCAGCACCAGCCATAGGTGCTGATCACGGCCATGAGCGTCCTGCAGCTTGATTTCCAGCTCCAACTGCTTGTGCTGGTCGAGCAGCGCTTCGAGCAGCTTCGAACCCACCGGGTTGTTGTCCTGGGCAGCATTGCCGACCAGCAGTTGCCAGGCCCGTTCGCAGGAATTGACGTTGAGCAGCTTCAACGCCATCTGATTGACCTCGGTGACGTGAACTTCCTGCTGCAGTTGTTCAAGCTGGTGAGGGACTGCCAACCAGGCGCGCAACTGGTCGCCGTTGCGCAGGCCGGTCCTTTCAAAAAACGCCTTGAGGCTCGACAGGTCAAGCACGCAGAGCGCGACGCCGGTGCCTTCGAAAATATCCTGGTAGCGTCGGCGGCCCTCGTGCAACTGACGCTGGCGGCGGCGCATGCTCAAGAGCGCGATTACCGGCAGCATTGAAAACGCCAGGCCTAGCAGGCATTTGCCAATGAAGGCCGGCAGCAATTGCTCCAGCACCTGGCGCCGGTCGAACAGTCCACGCAACTGCCAGTCGCTGCTGCTCAGGGGCACGGTCAGCACGGTGTTGCTCAGATCATCCGGGGACAGCCGGGTAGGGCTGGCCGAGGGCAGGCTTTCGTCCCGGCTGATGATTTGCTGGTTGAGGCGGTTTTCCACCAGCCACAGTGGGCGCATGCCTGTATCGGCCTGCTTGGTCAGGGTCGAGAAGAAGGTTGGGGTCAGGCGCAGCGCCCAATAGCTGCGGCTGCTGCCGCTGGCCTGGTGCAACAACAGATGCACCACGGAGCCGTCGTCGGCATTGCTGAAATAGTGCGCCTGGGCCCGACTGCGCCGTACCAGCTCTGCCAGGTAATCGGCATCGTGGCTGGCAGGATCACTGTCGCTGAGCACCCGGCCGGAAGGGCTCAGCAACGCCAGGCTGCGTAGCTCGGGCAACGATTGCTGGAGTTTGCGCAACAGGGCCTGCTGTTCGTCGGCGCTCTGCGGTTGTTCGACGATCGGTAGCAGGTTGAGGGCGATCTGCGCATTCAAGGCCATGTTCAGGCTGACTTGCGCGGCCAGGTCGGCGGTGTAATCGATGGTGTACTGGCGCTGTTGCTGCTGGGTTTCGCGCAATTGATCAAGCAACTGCCAGAAGAGCAATCCAAGCAGCAAGAGCACCAGTGTGGCCAGCGCGCCCTTCAATGTCCCGCGCAGGGGCGAGCCGCTCGCAGCAGTCGGTGCGCGTGGGGACAGGGTCGGCGTGACGTTGGACAAGCTGTAATCCTGCAGTTTGCTGGACTGGCGCGACGTGCACTATAAGCCGGACGCCCAAAGGGCGGCTAGCATGCCTTGACTTGTGGCAAAGTGCCAGCCCCTGGTGGCTGGACCTTGACCGATGGTTGAGGTAGCTTTGCCGGTCAAACAAGAGCGCGCAAGCTCCGATCCCCAGGCTTTATCTGCCCGCCGGCATTGATGACCGTCAAGCGCCGGCGCCGCGCATGGCCTGGCTCGTTCTTTTCACCTGTCACTGACGCTAGGTTCACCATGGCTCAATACGTCTTCACCATGCATCGGCTGAGCAAAGTTGTTCCGCCGAAGCGGGAAATCCTGAAAAACATTTCACTGTCGTTCTTCCCCGGGGCCAAGATCGGCGTACTGGGCCTCAACGGTTCGGGTAAGTCCACGCTGCTGAAAATCATGGCCGGTGTCGACAACGAGTTCGACGGTGAAGCCCGTCCGATGCCCGACTTGAACATCGGTTACCTGCCTCAAGAGCCTCAGCTGGATCCGACCAAGACCGTACGGGAAGTGGTCGAGGAGGCGGTCAGCGTGATCAAGGATGCCCAGGCGCGCCTGGACGAGGTCTACGCGGCCTACGCCGAACCGGATGCCGACTTCGACAAGCTGGCCGCCGAACAGGCCAAGCTCGAAGCGATCCTGCAGGCCAGCGATGGCCATAACCTGGATCGCCAGCTGGAAGTCGCCGCCGATGCGCTGCGCCTGCCGGCCTGGGATGCCAAGGTTGAACACCTCTCTGGTGGTGAAAAGCGTCGTGTGGCTCTGTGCCGCCTGCTGCTGTCGGCGCCGGACATGCTGTTGCTCGACGAACCAACCAACCACCTGGACGCCGATTCTGTCGCCTGGCTCGAACACTTCCTGCACGATTTCCCGGGCACTGTGGTCGCGATCACGCACGACCGTTACTTCCTGGACAACGTCGCCGGCTGGATCCTGGAACTGGACCGCGGCGCGGGTATTCCTTACGAAGGCAACTACTCGGGCTGGCTTGAAGCCAAGTCCGATCGTCTGGCCCAGGAATCCAAGCAGCAGTCGGCCCATGAAAAAGCCATGAAGGAAGAACTGGAGTGGGTGCGCAAAGGCGCCAAGGCCCGCCAGTCCAAATCCAAGGCACGTCTGCAACGCTTCGAGGAAATGCAGTCCCAGGAATTCCAGAAGCGCAGTGAAACCAACGAGATCTACATCCCGGCCGGTCCGCGCCTGGGCGACAAGGTCATCGAATTCAAGAACGTCACCAAGGGCTATGGCGACCGCGTGCTGATCGACAATCTGTCGTTCGCCATGCCCAAAGGCGCCATTGTCGGTGTGATCGGTGGTAACGGTGCGGGTAAATCCACGCTGTTCCGCATGCTGATGGGCAAGGAAACACCGGATTCGGGCACCATCGAAATCGGCGAAACCGTGCAGCTGGCCTGTGTCGACCAGAGCCGCGAAGACCTGGACGGCAGCAAGACCGTGTTCCAGCAGATCTCCGACGGTTCCGACCAGATCCGCATCGGCAACTATGAAATTCCGTCGCGCACCTACGTGGGGCGCTTCAACTTCAAGGGCGGCGACCAGCAGAAGTTCGTCAAGGACCTGTCCGGTGGTGAACGCGGTCGCTTGCACCTGGCGTTGACCTTGAAGGAGGGCGGCAACGTCCTGCTGCTCGACGAACCGTCCAACGACCTCGACGTCGAAACCCTGCGTTCCCTGGAAGAAGCCCTGCTGGACTTCCCGGGCGCAGCGATTGTGATCTCCCACGACCGGTGGTTCCTCGACCGTGTGGCGACCCACATCCTGGCGTACGAAGACGACTCGCAAGCGGTGTTCTTCGAAGGCAACTACACCGAGTATGAGGCCGACCGCAAGAAACGCCTGGGCGAAGCCGCTGCCCAGCCACACCGCGTAAGGCACAAGAAGCTGGCCTGATTCGGCCGGCGACCGATCGACAAACCCTGTGGGAGCGAGCCTGCTCGCGATAGCGGTGGATCAGCCAGCGTAAGTTGCCTGACCCGCCGCCATCGCGAGCAGGCTCGCTTCCACACTGGTTTTGGGTCAGTCACAAGTTGCACGGTGGGGCTCGCTCCCACACTGGTTTTGGGTCAGTCACAAGCTGCACGGTGAGGCGCGATTCCTGTGGGAGCGAGCCTGCTCGCGATGAGGCCGGCAAGATCACCCCGGTTCTATCGCCACCACTTCAATGGTCAAATCCCCCACCGGCCGTTTCCAGATCACTTCATCGCCAACTTTCGTCCCCAGCAACGCCCGCCCCAGCGGCGAGCCCCAATTGACCAGTCCGCTGGCCGCATCGGCCTGATCTTCACCCACCAACTGCACTCGCTGCTCGTGGTCATGCTCATCGACAAAGGTCACCCAATGCCCGATCCGCACCTGATCCAATGAGGTTGGCGTAACGACCTGCGCGCTTTGCAAACGCTGATTGAAATACCGCAGATCCCGTTCGATATCCGCAATTCGCTGCTTGTCCGCCAGTTCTCCCCTGGCCACCTGCTGGCTGTGCAGCGCCTGCAGCTCAGCGACCCGGGCCTGTAATTGGGCGAGTCCGGCGGGCGTGACGTAATTGGGTTGCGCGCTGACCTGGCGTTCGACCGGCTGATCGGCCTGGGCAGCGGCGTTGTCCTCATTGACGAAGGCGCGACTCATGATGTTCTCCTCTATTGGAGTTTGGGCCATGGTCGCAGGCTTTTGGTTTCAGCGGATGTCTGTACGCGACTCACTGTGAGCGATAAGCCCGGGCGGCGTCCTGGTCCTTCTGCTGCTGCCAGGCCCGTTCTCGCTCGTCCCAATGGCGTTCGCGGTAAGCGTTACGCTCCTCACTTTCGCGCATGGCCTGGCATTGACGGAAACCGTCGCTCCAGCCTTCGGCATAGGGAGCGTCCTTGAGATACCGTGGCACGTCCTTCCTGAACTGGCCGGTGATCACGCCGGCTGCCTGCCGACCGCTGCTGCAACCGTCATCAAAGCCGTCGGCGAATGCCGGAGGGTAACCCCGGGCGATCAGGTTTTCGTGGGTGGTTTCGCAGCCACCGAGCAACATCACCACACTCAGCACCACCGCGCGCCTCATTTTTTTTGCATTCCTGCCTGATCCACTCATAAGAGAAGTTTAGAAGTGGATTCGTCAGGCCGATGTGAAAGCGCTGTGATGAATCTGTTCGCTTAGGTGAGTGCGGGGTATGCCCCGGTCAATAGTGATACCACTTCACCTCCAGCATCACTTCGTTCTCCGGTGACGCCAGATGGCTGAACTCGCGCTGGGCACTCAGGCGCAGACCGAGGTTGCGTGACAGTTCCCACTGCTGGTTCAGGCTCACGCTACGGCGCACTTCGCCGTTGATGAAATAGTCGCCTTTGGCCTCCAGGCTCAAGTTGCCCAGCGGGTTTTTCCACAGCACGCCAGTGTTGAAGCCTGCGGCCGGAGCGATGAACTGGGCGAAGTCGTTGTTGTGTTCGACCCGCACCGTGCCCAAGGCAAACCCCAGCATGTCGTCACCCAGTGCCCAGGTGCCGCCGGCTCCGCCATTGACGTGGCTGACCAGGGTTTCGTCGTCGTGCTTGCCCGGCACCCGCTCCAGGCCGCCGGTGACTTGCCAGGACAGCGGCTGCAGCAGTTCGTTGCGCGGAGTCAGGGAGCGAATGGTCGCAAGGTCCAGCTGTTGCACCTGCCAGTCATTGCCTTCGTACTGGCGCAGCTTCAGTTGCAGGATCTCGATCTGTGCGCCCAACGGGAAACTCTCGGCGTTGTCGTTGAGGTCGTGATAGGCCATGCGCAGGCCATATTCGCCGAACGCCCGGTCGCCACGAGTGCCGAGGCCAGCCTGCCAGGTGCGCGACTCGTGGCCATCCTCGGGCAGGCCCGGTTGCGGGATGTCGAGTTCCGGCGCGGGGTTCTGGTTGATCGCCCGCAACAGTTCGAAACTGCGCTGGGCGCGCTGTGGGTCGCGTTCCTGGCCGTTGGCGCGGTAGCGCTCCAGGCGATAGGCGGCGTCGATGATCAGCGCCTGGCGAGCGCGAGGCAATGCCTTGAATGCTGAAGTCTGCAGTTGTTTCTGGTCGGCGCTGACTTTCAGCACCCACTGCTGCTCGTCGTCGGTGAGTGGTTCGGCGCGGCTGAGCAGTTCCCGCTCACGGGAGGGCCGGTATTCGATGCTTTCCACCAGCCCGGCTTCTTTCACCGCCTTCACGGTGTCGGTGGGAATCGCCGTCAACGGGAACTGTTCGGTCAGCCGCAGGCTGGGACGGGCCACTTGCAGCAGTTCGAGCAGGCGATAGGAGCAGTTTTCGTCGAAGAAAAAATAGTCGAACTCAATCTGCTTGAGTTCCCACACATGCTCGACCATGCGCTCGGTTTCCACCTGGCTCAGATTGAGGCGGTATTCCCACAGGTCGCGGTTTTCCAGGCTGCGGTACTCGGAGAGTTTTTCCTGATAGGGCACCAGGGCGAACAGGCCCGGGTAACCGCCCATCAGGCCTTTCCAGGCATACAGAATGCTGTTGTCCGAGCCTTCGATGTAGGCACCGAAGTTGATCGCATAGCTGAGCAGCGCGGTCTTGTCGCTTTGCACATCGGCCTGGTCGATGCGCAGCAGGGTGTGGCCAAACATCGAAGAAGGGCTGTTCAGGTAGGCGGCCGGAAAAATCATCACCGCGCTGTGGGGCGCGACGTCCTTGAACCATTGGGTGAATTCGCTGCAGTCAACCGTCGGCAGATCCGTCAGGTTGAGCTGCGCCTTCAGCCAGCGTGTTCGCGCCGGGTACACACATTGGGCGTGTTGCTGACCAGCACTGGCCGGGCCGTACAGCGCTTGCACCGTGGCGGCCAGTTCGTGGTCGGGATGTTCGTTGCCGTCGGGAGCGAGGAAAAATCTTTTGTCGCTGATATAGCTGCGCCAGCCACCGAGCTTGGCGGTTTCGTAGTGGCCCAGGGAAATCCAGAAACGGTCGTTGGCCAGTTGCTGCAAGCGTTGAGGGTCGACATGAGGTGCGGCGGACAACGGGGCGCACACACAGAGCGCCAGCCAGGCAAGGCGTTTGAGCATAGTTGGCTACTTGGACAATCGAAAAATAAAGACCGGAAGGGGCCCCAAAAAGAAAACCCGCTCCCCGAGAGGAGCGAGTGGTGTCGAGCTTAAGCTGGAGTGGCGTACTTGGCCAGGCGTGGGTCGCTTTTCAGCACGGCCAGGGTGTTGGTATGCACGTCTTCTGCGGTCACATCAGCCTTGCTGAAGATCTGCTGGAAGTGCTCGTGAGTGACAGCGGAGAAATGCGCACGGTCTTCCGGTGCCACGCCCAGTACTACGGCGTAGGTGGTGAGCGCTTCGCCTTGGCCCTTGGCCATGTCTTCGGACAGCTCGTTCATCATGCCATTCATGGCCAGCCAGGACTTGCCACCGTAGGTCAGTGCCGCGTTGGTCGAGCAACCGTTGGTGCCGGATGTCATGCCGAAGGTGGCGTTGCCCGAGGTGCCGTTGGTGGTGGATGCCAGGAAGTGAGCTGGGGTGCCACGCTGACCTTCGAACAGCATGTTGCCCCAGCCGCAATCCGGACCGCCTGGCGCCTGAGCCATGGCGTTGAGGGATACAGCGGTGAAGAGAGTACCGAGAAGAATCCGTTTCATAGCTATGTTCTCTTTATGTGCATACCAATGGACAGGGTCTGACCCTACAGGCCAGTGGGCCGGTTATTGTTCCAGCCGCGCAATTTGGAGTTTAGGCACGATCCTGGGGTTCCGTGACATTTTGCAAAAAGTAACAGCAGTGTCATGAATTTACGGGCTCGGGCTCAGGGGATGCCCCTGGACTATGCTTTGGCCTGAGGCGCTTCTTGCCAGTCAGGTGCAGGCAGCGCCAGAATGCCGCTATCTGCCCCGCCTGATGTAAGGAAGCCCGATGCCTGATCCTGTTGCTGCCAGCTTGCGTCTAGCGCCCGAAGCGCTGACCCGCCCGTTTTCCGCTGAACAGTTCAGCTTCTCTACCACCAATGATCTGGAACCCTTCCGCGGTGTGCTTGGCCAGGAGCGTGCGGTCGAAGCATTGCAGTTCGGCGTGGCCATGCCGCGCCCCGGTTACAACGTATTTGTCATGGGAGAGCCCGGCACTGGCCGGTTTTCGTTCGTAAAGCGTTATCTCAAGGCCGAAGGCAAGCGTATGCAGACCCCGGCGGACTGGGTCTACGTCAATAATTTCGATGAGCCCCGCGAACCTCGTGCCCTGGAGCTACCATCGGGTACGGCGGGGGCTTTCATCGCCGACATCAACGGCCTGATCGACAACCTGCTGGCGACTTTCCCGGCGGTGTTCGAGCATCCGTCCTATCAACAGAAAAAAAGCGCCATCGACCGTGCTTTCAACCAGCGCTACGACCGTGCCCTGGATGTCATCGAGCGCCTGGCGCTGGAGAAGGATGTCGCCCTGTACCGCGACAGCAGTAACATCGCCTTCACGCCGATGAGCGAGGGTAAGGCCCTGGACGAAGCGGAATTCGCCCAGTTGCCGGAGTCCGAGCGCGAGCGTTTTCATGACGACATCTCGGGCCTGGAAGAACGCCTGAACGAAGAGCTCGCCAGCCTGCCGCAGTGGAAGCGCGAGTCCAGCAACCAGTTGCGTCAACTTAACGAAGAAACCATCACCCTGGCCCTGCAACCGTTGCTGGCGCCGCTGTCGGAAAAGTACGCAGAGAACGCCGCGGTCTGCGGTTACTTGCAAGCCATGCAGGTCTACTTGCTCAAAACGGTGGTCGAGCAGTTGGTGGACGACAGCAAGACCGACGCCATTGCCCGCAAGCTCCTGGAGGAGCAATACGCCCCGAGCCTGATGGTAGGGCACCCAACCAGCGGTGGCGCGCCGGTGGTGTTTGAACCGCACCCGACCTACGACAACCTGTTTGGGCGCATTGAATACAGCACTGACCAGGGCGCGCTTTACACCACCTATCGACAACTGCGCCCGGGGGCGTTGCACCGGGCCAACGGTGGTTTCCTGATCCTTGAAGCAGAAAAAATGCTTGGCGAGCCGTTCGTGTGGGATGCACTAAAACGTGCCCTGCAATCGCGCAAACTGAAAATGGAGTCGCCACTGGGCGAGCTGGGGCGTCTGGCCACGGTCACCCTGACCCCGCAGCACATTCCACTGCAAGTCAAAGTGGTGATCATCGGCGCCCGCCAGCTCTACTACGCCTTGCAGGACCTGGATTCGGACTTCCAGGAAATGTTTCGCGTGCTGGTGGATTTCGACGAAGACATTCCGATGGGGGATGAAAGTCTGGAGCAGTTCGCCCAGTTGCTCAAGACCCGTACTTCGGAGGAGGGCATGGCCCCGTTGACCGCCGATGCGGTGGCGCGCCTGGCCACCTACAGTGCGCGCCTGGCCGAACATCAGGGGCGTTTGTCGGCGCGGATTGGCGATCTGTTCCAGCTGGTCAGCGAGGCGGATTTCATTCGTCAGTTGGCCGGTGACGAGATGACTGATGCCGGTCACATCGAACGCGCCCTCAAGGCCAAGGCCACCCGCACCGGGCGCGTCTCGGCGCGGATCCTCGACGACATGCTGGCGGGAATCATCCTGATCGACACCGACGGCGCGGCCGTAGGCAAGTGCAACGGCTTGACGGTGCTGGAGGTGGGGGATTCGGCGTTCGGCGTGCCGGCGCGGATTTCCGCCACGGTCTACCCCGGCGGCAGCGGCATCGTCGACATTGAGCGAGAGGTCAACCTCGGCCAGCCGATCCACTCCAAGGGCGTGATGATCCTCACCGGTTACCTGGGCAGCCGGTACGCTCAGGAGTTTCCTCTGGCGATCTCGGCCAGCATCGCCCTGGAGCAATCCTACGGCTACGTGGACGGCGACAGCGCGTCCCTGGGGGAAGCGTGTACGCTGATTTCTGCCTTGTCGAAGACGCCGCTCAAGCAGTGTTTCGCTATCACCGGCTCGATCAACCAGTTCGGTGAAGTGCAGGCGGTGGGCGGGGTCAACGAGAAGATCGAAGGCTTCTTCCGCCTCTGCGAAGCCCGTGGGCTGACCGGCGAGCAGGGGGCGATCATCCCCCAGGCCAACGTCGCCACCCTGATGCTCGACGAGAAGGTGCTCGCCGCCGTGCGCGCCGGGCAGTTCCACGTTTATGCGGTGCGCCAGGCCGACGAAGCCCTGAGCCTGCTGGTGGGTGAGCCTGCCGGCGAGCCGGATGAAAACGGTGAGTTCCCCGAAGGGAGCGTCAATGCCCGGGTGGTGGAACGGCTGCGGGTGATCGCGGAGATGATCAGCGAAGACGACATCAAGGAAGCGGAAAAGGAACTGGCGCAACAGGCGCTGGCGGAGGCCAAGCCGGCTTGATGCGTTCCAGGTCGGAGTAGGTCAATGTGGGAGCGAGCTTTGTGGGAGCAAAGCTTGCTCGCGATAGCGGTTTTACAGCCAACAGAGGTGTTGTCTGTGACGACGTCATCGCGAGCAAGCTTTGCTCCCACAGGCTCGCTCCCACAATTGTTTGTGGTGATGGCTAAAAAGTGCCACCACTTTGGCGTCAATATTCACACTATGACCATTCGGCGCATTCTGGTCTCGGCGGGACTTGCGGCCGGAACTTTTCTTCTATCCTCAGTTCAAGGATAACGAGAGCCATCATCGGATCGAAACAGCCTTGTCCTGAGGCTGAATACCGGATCTATCGAGGGGCGCCGCCATGTCGCGCAACCTTTGCCTCACTCGTCAATGCCTGGGCCTTGTGACCCGTATCGAATGCGCCATCCGTCCGCTGGCGGGAGATACCGGTATGTGGACCTTGCTCTTCGCCGCCGGAATGGCTGGCGAACAACCTTCGGCCATCAAGGCCCAAGGCCCTTTTCCCGGCCCGAATGCCGCTGAGTCCATTCTCGACACCATTGTGCAAAGCCTGACAACGCATGGTTATGAGCTGGCCGACGACCCGCAGATCTGGTGCCTGCACATGCAGGCCCAATTGCGGGAAATCAATGGAGGCCGTTGTCGCAGCGTTGACGGCTTCGAGTTTCGCCCGTTGCATTGAAAGCCGTCATCGTGCGGGCGCTGGCAGTACGGTTTAGCTCCAAGGGCTGAAGTCGCGGATGGGCCTGGCGTTTATGACCCAGGTCGTGACTGATATACTCGCCGCGATTTTTCAGCCCTGGTGTGAGACTCAATGGAACGCTTTATCGAAAATGCAATGTACGCCTCCCGTTGGCTGCTGGCGCCGATCTATTTCGGGCTGTCCCTCGGCTTGCTGGCCCTGGCCCTGAAGTTCTTCCAGGAAGTCTTTCACATCATTCCCAATGTGTTTGCCATGGCCGAATCCGAGCTGATTCTGGTGCTGCTGTCGCTGATCGACATGGCGCTGGTGGGCGGCCTGTTGGTGATGGTGATGATTTCCGGCTATGAGAACTTCGTCTCGCAACTGGACATCGATTCCGACAAGGAAAAGCTCAACTGGCTCGGGACCATGGATTCGTCCTCGCTGAAAATGAAGGTCGCGGCCTCGATCGTTGCCATTTCCTCGATTCACCTGCTGCGCATCTTCATGGATGCCAAGAACGTCGATCCCGAGCACCTGATGTGGTACGTGATCATCCACATGACCTTCGTGGTTTCGGCGTTTGCCATGGGTTACCTGGATAAACTGACCAAGCACTGAGGTCCGTTCATCGCTGCGGCGCACCGCCCGTCTGCTGCAAAGCAGGCGGGCGTTGTCGTTTCTGGTGGCGGCGCTTTGATCAGGGGGCTCGTCACCCGCTGCGGCATCTGTGCTAGTCTGCTCGCCCTTTTGGTTCCGGGCGCTCCGGGAGGCGCTGTGTCAAGCACGGCAAATTCCCGAGCCGTCCGCACAGCGGAGCAGCATCATGTCCGAAGTTAACCTGTCCACCGACGAAACCCGCGTCAGCTACGGCATTGGCCGTCAGTTGGGCGACCAACTGCGCGACAACCCGCCACCGGGCGTGAGCCTGGACGCAATCCTGGCTGGCCTGACCGACGCTTTCGCCGGCAAGCCGAGCCGTGTGGGCCAGGACGAGATGTCCGCCAGCTTCAAAGTCATTCGCGAAATCATGCAGGCCGAAGCTGCCGCCAAGGCAGAAGCCGCCGCTGGCGAAGGTCGTGCATTCCTGGCTGAAAATGCCAAGCGCGAAGGCATCACCACCCTGGCCTCGGGCCTGCAATTTGAAGTGCTGACTCAGGGCGAAGGCGCCAAGCCGAGCCGTGAAGACCAGGTGCGTACCCATTACCATGGCACCCTGATCGATGGCACTGTGTTCGACAGCTCCTACGATCGTGGCCAGCCTGCCGAATTCCCGGTGGGTGGCGTGATCCCAGGCTGGACCGAAGCCCTGCAATTGATGAACGCCGGCAGCAAATGGCGTTTGTACGTGCCAAGCGAACTGGCCTACGGCGCTCAAGGCGTTGGCAGCATTCCGCCGCACAGCGTACTGGTGTTTGACGTCGAGCTGTTGGACGTTCTGTAAGGCATCAACGCTTAAGCAGGCTTTTGTGGGAGCGAGCCTGCTCGCGATGACGGTCGGTCAGTCAATATTGATGTTGAATGTCACACCGCTATCGCGAGCAGGCTCGCTCCCACAGGGTTTGCGCGCTTCATCCATGAAACCTGCCATTGAAATCCGCCGTAGGGCGCAACGCCCGGGCGTAACAGAACAGGAACAGATTGCGCACCAGTTCCTTGAGCACCAGCGGCTCGCTGGAATTGAGGCTGTTGAGGTCCAGATCCCCCTGGTCCTGCAGTTCGTTCAGGGCTTCTTCTTCAAGCACCGCACAGACTTCCCCGGTTTCCCGATGCAGGATTCTCAGGTAAGGGTGTGGGCGGTCCAGCCAGGCATCGATCAAATAAGTCATGGTTCTCATCTCCTTGATGGGCGTTATGAGAATAATTCTTATTCGCTAAATAGCAAGGCTCTATTGGTGTTCGAATTGTTTTTCTGACGGTGGGTTGCGGCAGCTCAATCGGCTCGCGCTTGGCTCGGAGGCGTAAACGGGGGGTGGAGCGGGGAGGGTGAAGCACCATCCCACGCGGGGCGTGGGATGGAATACGCACGGCTCAGACTTTTCTGACGAACTCGGACTTGAGCTTCATCGGGCCGATGCCGTCGATCTTGCAGTCGATGTCGTGATCACCATCGCACAAACGGATGTTCTTGACCTTGGTGCCCACCTTGACCACCAGCGACGTGCCTTTGACCTTCAGGTCCTTGATCACAGTGATGGTGTCGCCGTCCTGCAGGACATTGCCGACCGAATCCTTCTTCACCGTCTCATCGGACGCCGTTTCAGCTTCACCGCTGGCAGACCATTCGTGGGCACACTCCGGGCAGACCAGTTGAGTACCGTCTTCGTAGGTGTATTCGGAATTGCATTTCGGGCAGGGAGGCAACGTGCTCACTAAGGTTCCTTGGGTATCAGGAGGGTAAAAGGGCGCACATTATATAGGGTTTTAGGCCGCGAAGGGCAGGGCAGTGAAATACCCTTGTGGGAGCGAGCTTGCTCGCGATAGCGGTCTGCCAATCAGCATCAAGCTTACTGACCCAACGCTATCGCGAGCAAGCTCGCTCCCACAAGGGCTTCATGCCATCAATGGGTGCGAGCCACCGCAAACTCGCTCAGTTCCACCAGCGCATCGCGGTATTCGCTGGCCGGCAGGGCGTCGAGGCATTTGATCGCGCGGGCGACGTAGTCACGGGCCAGGTTCGCGGTGTAGTCCAGCGAGCCGGAGGCTTCAACCGCTTCCCGGATGCTCTCCAGGTCTTCGATCCCGCCTTTCTGGATCGCCTGGCGTACCAGTGCTGCCTGCTCAGGGGTGCCTTCGCGCATGGTGTAGATCAGCGGCAGGGTCGGCTTGCCTTCGGCCAGGTCGTCCCCGACGTTCTTGCCCAAAGTCTCGGCGTCGCCCTTGTAGTCCAGCAGGTCGTCCACCAACTGGAAGGCCACGCCCAGGTGATCGCCAAAGGTGCGCAACGCTTCGCTTTGCTCGGCGCTGGCGCCGGCCAGGGCTGCGGCGCTGTGGGTCGAGGCTTCGAAGAGCATCGCCGTCTTGCCGCGGATGACTTCCATATAGGTTTCTTCCGTGGTGCTGGCGTCGCGCACCTTGGACAGCTGCAGCACTTCGCCTTCGGCGATGATGCGCGTGGCCTGGGACAGGATCTTCATCACCGGCATCGAGCCCAGCTCGACCATCATTTCGAACGAGCGCGAATACAGGAAGTCGCCCACCAGCACGCTTGGGGCGTTGCCCCACATGGCGTTGGCGGTCGAGCGGCCGCGGCGCATGCCGGACATGTCGACCACGTCGTCATGCAGCAGGGTCGCGGTGTGCAGGAATTCGATGGTGGCGGCCAGCAGGCGCATGTCGTCGCCTTCGCGGCCCAAGGCCTTCCCACACAACAGCACCAACAAAGGACGCAGGCGTTTGCCCCCGGCCGAAGTAATGTAATCGCCGATTTTCGATACCAGCGGCACTCGGGAAGTCAGCTGCTTCTTGATGATGCCGTCGACGGCGCTAAAATCGTCCGCCACCGCGCGGTAGAAAGCTTGGGGTTGCATCAGCGACAGGTGCTCCAGAAGGGTTGCGCGGCATGCTAGGACCCACGCCTGGGCCTGTCAAGGCGCGATGGACGGCCTCTTGCAAGGCGCTTGCGGCTTGCGTACAATCGCGCACCCTGAACTTCCTGGGCAGCACCTGCCTTACGCAATTGCATCCGGGCCTTCCAGCCCATGCAGCCATGCCAGCCAATACCTCTTCTTATAAAGCGCTGGGTGAGCAGGATTATCGGAGAAATACCATGTCGTACGCAGTAATTGTTACTGGTGGCAAGCAATACAAGGTCGCCCCAGGTGAATACCTGAAGATCGAAAAACTGGAAATCGCTACTGGCGAATCCGTGACTTTTGATCGCGTTCTGTTGGTCGCCAATGGCGATGACGTGAATATCGGCGCTCCAGTCGTTGCTGGCGCTACCGTTGTGGCTGAAGTGATCTCCCAAGGTCGTCACGATAAAGTCCGCATCATCAAGTTCCGTCGCCGTAAGCACCACATGAAGCGTATGGGCCACCGCCAGTGGTACACCGAGATCAAAATCACCGGTATTCAGGCTTAATTTCAGCCTAATTCCTCACTAGGAGAATTGAACTCATGGCACACAAAAAAGCTGGTGGTAGTACCCGTAACGGTCGCGACTCAGAAGCCAAACGCCTTGGCGTCAAGATGTATGGCGGCCAGGCTATCAAAGCGGGCAACATCATCGTGCGTCAGCGCGGCACCCAATTCCACGCTGGCTACGGCGTAGGCATGGGTAAGGATCACACCCTCTTCGCTAAAGTCGAAGGCGTGATCAAGTTCGAAGTAAAAGGCGCCTTCGGTCGTCGTTACGTAAGCGTTATCGCAGCTTAATTGCGAGACCGCTGGAAAAGCCCTGTCTTGCGACGGGGCTTTTTCGTTTGTGGGGTGAGTCTCTTGCAAAACTGTTTGTATGGGCTGTCGGCGCTGCGGTTGGGGCGTGTCATCAGGTCGCTGCGCTCATTTTTGCAAGAGTCTTATGTCTTGTTTTTTTGGCTCGTCCGTATGGCGAGAGGCGTGTGTCATGAAGTTTGTTGATGAAGTATCGATTCGAGTAAAGGCCGGCGACGGCGGCAATGGTTGCATGAGTTTCCGTCGAGAAAAATTCATTGAGAACGGTGGTCCGAACGGTGGTGACGGCGGCGATGGCGGCTCGATCTACATGCTCGCCGACGAAAACCTCAACACCCTGGTGGACTACCGTTACACCCGTCACTTCGATGCCGAGCGTGGCTCCAACGGCGGCAGCACCGACTGCACCGGCAAAAAGGGCGAAGACCTGATCCTGCGCGTGCCGGTCGGCACCACGGTGATCGACTCCGCCACCCAGGAAGTCATTGGCGACCTGACCAAGGCTGGCCAGCGTCTGCTGGTGGCCCATGGTGGCTGGCACGGTCTGGGTAACACCCGTTTCAAGTCCAGTACCAACCGTGCGCCGCGCCAGACCACGCCAGGCAAGCCGGGCGAGCAGCGTGACCTGAAGCTGGAAATGAAAGTGCTGGCCGACGTGGGCCTGCTGGGTCTGCCGAACGCCGGCAAGAGCACCTTCATTCGCTCGGTATCGGCAGCCAAGCCGAAAGTCGCCGATTACCCGTTCACCACCCTGGTGCCGAACCTGGGCGTGGTCAGTGTCGACCGCTGGAAGAGCTTTGTGGTTGCGGACATTCCGGGGCTGATCGAAGGTGCTTCCGATGGTGCTGGCCTGGGGATTCGCTTCCTCAAGCACTTGTCCCGTACCCGGTTGTTGCTGCACCTGGTGGACATGGCGCCGCTGGATGAAACCAGTGCTGCTGATGCGGCTGAAGTCATTGTCAGCGAGCTGACCAAGTTCAGCCCGGCCCTGGCGGAGCGTGATCGCTGGTTGGTGCTGAACAAGTGCGACCAGATCCTCGAAGAAGAGCACGAGGAGCGGGTCAAGGAAATCGTCGATCGCCTGGAGTGGGAAGGTCCGGTCTACGTGATCTCGGCCATTGCCAAAGAAGGCACCGAGCGCCTGTGCCACGACATCATGCGTTACATGGAAGATCGTGCCGATCGCTTGGCCAATGACCCTGCCTACAAGGAAGAGTTGGCCGAGCTCGATCAGCGTATCGAAGACGAGGCGCGTGCTCAGTTGCAGGCGCTGGATGATCAGCGCGCCCTGCGTCGCAGCGGCGTGAAGTCGGTCCATGACATCGGTGACGACGATTGGGACGAAGAGGATGTGGATGACGAAGACGGTCCGGAAATCATCTACGTTCGCGACTGATCGTGTGCTGATGTCACTCAGTTGAAGCCAGGACCTGTGGGAGCGAGCTTGCTCGCGATAGCGGTGTGACAGCCGGTATCAATATTGCTGACCCAATGCAATCGCGAGCAAGCTCGCTCCCACAGGTTTAAGTGTTTCAGCGCGGTGTTATCATCGCAACCAGCCGGTTTCCAAGGCGCCGCTCATTCGAGCGGCGTTTTGGTATCTGTAAAACGCAAATACGAATAATCTCATGGGCGGTGCTGGGTCGCGCCGTTCGCTGGCAAAGGTTGAAGATGATGCGGAGCAAGGTGACGGGTGCGCAGCGCTGGGTCGTGAAGATCGGCAGCGCATTGCTGACGGCGGATGGCAAGGGCCTGGATCGCAAGGCAATGGCGGTGTGGGTCGAGCAGATGGTGGCTTTGCATGAGGCTGGCGTCGAACTGGTCTTGGTCTCTTCGGGGGCTGTAGCCGCTGGCATGAGCCGGTTGGGCTGGACATCGCGACCCAGCGCGATGCACGAGTTGCAGGCCGCTGCCGCCATCGGTCAGATGGGGCTGGTGCAGGCCTGGGAGTCGAGCTTTGCCGAGCACGGTCGCCATACGGCGCAGATCCTGCTGACCCATGACGATCTGTCCGACCGCAAGCGCTACCTCAATGCCCGCAGCACCTTGCGGGCGCTGGTCGAGCTGAAAGTCATCCCGGTGATCAACGAAAACGACACTGTGGTTACCGACGAGATTCGTTTCGGCGACAACGACACCCTGGCCGCGTTAGTGGCGAACCTGGTGGAGGCGGACCTGCTGGTGATTCTCACGGATCGCGACGGCATGTTCGACGCCGACCCGCGCAACAATCCTGATGCCAAGCTGATCTACGAAGCCCGTGCCGATGATCCGGCGCTGGATGCGGTGGCGGGCGGTACCGGTGGTGCGCTGGGGCGTGGCGGCATGCAGACCAAGCTGCGCGCCGCCCGTCTGGCTGCTCGCTCCGGGGCTCACACCATCATTGTCGGTGGTCGGCTGGAGCGGGTGCTGGATCGCCTGAAGGCGGGCGAGCGCATCGGCACGTTGCTGTCCCCTGAGCGCGGTATGTTGGCGGCCCGGAAGCAATGGCTGGCCGGGCATCTGCAAACCCGTGGCACGCTGGTGCTGGATGCGGGGGCGGTGTCGGCGCTGTCCCAAGGCAATAAAAGTCTGCTGCCGGTGGGCGTGAAGCTGGTCCAGGGCAGTTTTCGTCGCGGCGAAATGGTGGTGTGCGTGGCGCCGGATGGTCGCGAAATCGCTCGCGGCCTGGCCAACTACAGCGCGCTCGAAGCACAAAAAATCATCGGCCAATCGTCTGATGCGATTGTCGGTCTGTTGGGTTACATGGCCGAGCCAGAGCTGGTTCACCGTGACAACCTGATTCTCGTCTAAGGAAAAATCATGGGTTTGGCAAAAGGATTGATCGGCTTGCTGGTGGCATTGCCGCTGCTGGCCTCGGCTGAGGAAATTGGCCAAGTGTCGACGGTGTTCAAGTTTGTCGGGCCGAATGACCGGATCGTCGTTGAGGCCTTCGATGATCCGAAGGTGGACGGGGTGACGTGTTATCTGTCCCGGGCCAAGACCGGTGGTGTGAAGGGCGGCCTGGGCCTGGCCGAGGATCGCGCCGAGGCATCCATTGCCTGCCGCCAGGTCGGCCCCATCAGCTTCAAGGGGGAGCTCAAGGACGGCGAGGAGGTGTTCAGGGAGCGCACATCGCTGGTATTCAAGACCATGCAGGTGGTGCGCTTCCTCGACAAGAAGCGTAATACGCTGGTGTACCTGGTCTACAGCGACCGTGTGATCGAAGGCAGTCCGCAGAATGCGGTGACGGCGATCCCGATCCTGCCGTGGGCTCGTACCCAATAACCTGAGGCAAATCCCAGTGTGGGAGCGAGCTTGCTCGCGAAGGCGGTGTGTCAGGCAGCATCATTGTCACTGACGGGCTGCTTTCGCGAGCAAGCTCGCTCCCACATTTTTTGCGGTATGTGTGGTAAATCCCAGGCAATAAAAAACCGACCCTGAGGTCGGTTTTTTAACGAGCGCGTCGCTTAGGCAGCAGCGGCAACGTTCAGGGCCTTTACGTGGCCATTCAGGCGGCTCTTATGGCGAGCAGCCTTGTTCTTGTGGATGATGCCTTTATCGGCCATACGGTCGATAACTGGCACAGCCAGAACGTAAGCAGCTTGTGCTTTTTCAGCGTCTTTTGCGTCGATGGCCTTAACTACGTTTTTGATGTAGGTACGGACCATGGAACGCAGGCTGGCGTTGTGGCTGCGACGCTTCTCAGCCTGTTTTGCACGTTTTTTGGCGGAAGGTGTGTTGGCCACCGTCGAGCTCCTCGAAAGACTTTTTAGGAAATAGCAAACAAAATAGGCCGCGAATCATGCCGATGAGTTGATGTCTTGTCAAGGGCGGGTGACGCGTTCCGCTGAATGGCAGGTACAACGCACCGGATGATTTCTTTCCGGCGTGCGACCTGTAAACTCGCGGGCTTTGGCTCTGCACTGTTTAGCGGCGCGGAGTATCGCATAAGTGGGCGCGTTGTTCGCCTGCTGTTTATCGACAGGCAAAAACTCTTTTCATGAATCTGCTCAAATCGTTGGCTGCCGTCAGCTCTATCACGATGCTTTCACGCGTCCTGGGGTTCGTTCGTGACACGCTGATCGCTCGGATATTCGGTGCCGGGATGGCCACCGACGCCTTCTTCATCGCCTTCAAGTTGCCCAATCTGTTGCGGCGAATCTTCGCCGAAGGGGCGTTTTCCCAGGCATTCGTACCGATCCTGGCGGAATATAAAAGCCAGAAAGGCGACGAAGCGACCCGCACGTTCATTGCCTACGTCACGGGTTTGCTGACGCTGGTGCTGGCGCTGGTTACGGTCGCCGGCATGCTCGCGGCGCCCTGGGTGATCTGGGCCACGGCACCGGGTTTTACCGATACCCCGGAAAAATTCCAGCTCACCTCGGACCTGTTGCGGGTGACCTTTCCTTATATATTGCTGATTTCCCTGTCGTCCCTGGCCGGGGCGATCCTCAATACCTGGAACCGTTTCTCGGTGCCGGCCTTCGTGCCGACCCTGCTCAACGTCAGCATGATCGTCTTTGCGGTGTTCCTGACACCGTACTTCGACCCGCCGGTGATGGCACTTGGTTGGGCGGTGCTGGTGGGTGGCCTGGCGCAGTTGCTGTATCAGCTGCCTCACCTGAAGAAAATCGGCATGCTGGTGCTGCCGCGCCTGAATCTGCGCGACAGCGGCGTGTGGCGGGTGATGAAGCAGATGTTGCCGGCGATCCTCGGGGTTTCGGTGAGTCAGATTTCCCTGATCATCAACACCATTTTCGCCTCGTTCCTGGTGGCCGGCTCGGTGTCGTGGATGTACTACGCCGACCGCCTGATGGAGTTGCCGTCCGGTGTGTTGGGCGTGGCCCTGGGCACGATCCTGTTGCCGACCCTGGCCAAGACTTACGCCAGCCAGGACCGCCAGGAGTACTCGCGCATCCTCGACTGGGGCCTGCGCCTGTGCTTCGTGCTGGTGTTGCCTTGTGCCCTGGCGCTGGGCATCCTGGCCGAGCCGCTGACCGTCTCGTTGTTCCAGTACGGCCAGTTCAACGCTTTTGACGCGCTGATGACCCAGCGTGCGCTGATCGCTTACTCGGTGGGCTTGCTCGGGATCATTGTGATCAAGGTGCTGGCGCCAGGCTTCTACGCCCAGCAGAACATTCGCACGCCGGTGAAAATCGCCATTTTTACCCTGGTGATGACCCAATTGTTCAACCTGTTGCTGATCGGCCCGCTGGCCCACGCTGGCCTGGCCCTGGCGATCAGTGCCGGCGCGTGCCTCAACGCCGGGCTGCTGTTTTACCAACTGCGCAAGCAGAAGATGTATCAGCCGCAGCCGGGCTGGGGCAAGTTCGGCCTCAAGCTGCTGGTGGCCGTGGGGGTGATGTCGGCGGTGCTGCTGGGGGCGATGCATTTCATGCCAGCCTGGGGTGAAGGACAGATGCTCGAGCGTTTCCTGCGCCTGGGTGTACTGGTCGCGGCGGGTGTGGTGGCGTATTTCGGCATGCTGCTGCTGATGGGCTTTCGCCTGCGCGACTTCAACCGCAAGGGCTTGAGCTGAGGGGTTTACCCTCGATAATCCCGGGCCGGGCAGTGGTTTTGTCGGCTCGATCACTTTGGGTTACGGTGTTGCCTGTCGTCGGCCGCCGGGTGTGGTTATAATCGGCCACTTTATGAGCAAGAAGCGCGTTATGCAGCTGGTTCGAGGCCTCCACAACCTGCGCCCCCAGCATCGGGGCTGTGTCGCCACTATTGGCAACTTTGACGGTGTTCACCGTGGCCACCAGGCTATCCTGGCGCGGTTGCGCGAGCGTGCCCAGGAATTGGGCGTGCCCAGTTGCGTGGTGATCTTCGAGCCGCAACCCCGGGAATTTTTCGCCCCGGACACCGCGCCGGCCCGTCTGGCCCGGCTGCGGGACAAGCTGCATCTGCTGGCCGCCGAAGGCGTCGACCGGGTCTTGTGCCTGGCCTTCAATCAGCGCCTGAGCAAACTCAGTGCCGCCGAATTCGTCGAGACCATCCTGGTGGGCGGTCTGGACATAAAACATCTGGAAGTCGGTGATGATTTCCGTTTCGGCTGCGACCGGGCAGGGGATTTCGATTACCTGCAACAGGCCGGCAAGGCCCGGGGCTTTACCGTCGAAGCGGCGCAGACCGTCGAGATGGATGGCATGCGCGTCAGCAGTACCCAGGTCCGCAATGCCCTGGCGGCTGCCGACTTCGAATTGGCCGAGCGTTTGCTCGGCCGGCCGTACCGGATTGCCGGACGGATCCTGCACGGGCAGAAACTGGCGCGCCAACTGGGCACGCCGACGGCCAACGTGCAACTCAAGCGTCGTCGTGTACCGCTGACCGGGGTGTTCCTGGTGAGTGTCGAGATCGACGGCAAGACCTGGCCCGGTGTCGCCAATATCGGCGTCCGGCCCACGGTCCAGGGGGATGGCAAGGCCCACCTCGAAGTACATGTTCTGGATTTTGCCGGCGATCTGTATGACCGGCGTTTGACGGTGGTTTTCCACCAAAAGCTGCGTGAAGAGCAGCGTTTTGCCTCTCTGGAGGCGCTCAAGACGGCGATCCATGCAGATATCGCCGCCGCCCGTGCCCTTGTCGCAACCAGCGCCAATCGCTAATGAAGAGCCTTAAATGACCGACTATAAAGCCACGCTAAACCTTCCGGACACCGCCTTCCCTATGAAGGCCGGCCTGCCTCAGCGCGAACCACAGATTCTGCAGCGTTGGGACAGCATTGGCCTGTACGGAAAGTTGCGCGAGATTGGCAAGGATCGTCCGAAGTTCGTCCTGCACGACGGCCCTCCGTACGCCAACGGCACGATCCACATCGGTCACGCGTTGAACAAGATTCTCAAGGACATGATCGTGCGCTCCAAGACCCTGTCGGGTTTCGACGCGCCGTATATCCCGGGCTGGGATTGCCATGGCCTGCCGATCGAGCACAAGGTTGAAGTGACCCACGGCAAGAACCTGGGCGCGGACAAGACCCGCGAATTGTGCCGTGCCTACGCCACCGAGCAGATCGAAGGGCAGAAGTCCGAATTCATCCGCCTCGGCGTGCTGGGCGACTTCGCCAACCCTTACAAGACCATGGACTTCAAAAACGAAGCCGGCGAAATCCGGGCCTTGGCGAAAATCGTCGAGGGCGGCTTTGTGTTCAAGGGCCTCAAGCCCGTGAACTGGTGCTTCGATTGCGGTTCGGCCTTGGCCGAGGCGGAAGTCGAGTACGAAAACAAGAAGTCGTCGACCATCGACGTCGCGTTCCCGATCGCCGATGAAGACAAGCTCGCCGCCGCTTTCGGCCTGGGCAAGCTGAGCAAACCGGCGTCGATCGTGATCTGGACCACCACCCCGTGGACCATCCCGGCCAACCAGGCGTTGAACGTTCACCCGGAATTCAACTACGCCCTGGTCGATGTTGGCGACAAGCTGCTGGTATTGGCCGAAGAACTGGTCGAGTCCTGCCTGGCCCGCTACAACCTCGAAGGCTCGGTGCTGGCTACCGCGCCAGGTTCGACGCTGGAACTGATCAATTTCCGTCATCCGTTCTATGACCGCCTGTCGCCGGTGTACCTGGCCGACTACGTAGAGCTGGGCGCAGGCACTGGTGTGGTTCACTCCGCGCCGGCCTATGGCGTTGACGACTTCGTGACCTGCAAGAAGTACGGCATGGTCAACGACGACATCCTCAACCCGGTACAGAGCAATGGCGTGTACGTGCCATCGCTGGAGTTCTTTGGCGGCCAGTTCATCTGGAAAGCCAACCCGGCCATCGTCGACAAGCTGACCGAAGTCGGCGCGCTGCTGCACACCACCGTCATCGAACACAGCTACATGCACTGCTGGCGCCACAAGACTCCGCTGATCTACCGCGCCACCGCGCAGTGGTTCATCGGCATGGACAAGCAGCCAGCCACTGGCGACACGCTGCGCCAGCGCTCCCTCAAAGCCATCGAGGACACCAAGTTCGTGCCGGCCTGGGGCCAGGCGCGCCTGCACTCGATGATCGCCAACCGTCCTGACTGGTGCATCTCCCGCCAGCGCAATTGGGGCGTGCCGATCCCGTTCTTCCTGAACAAGGAAAGCGGCGAACTGCACCCGCGCACCGTCGAGCTGATGGAAGAGGTGGCCAAGCGCGTCGAAGTCGAAGGCATCGAAGCCTGGTTCAAGATGGACGCCGCCGAACTGTTGGGCGACGAAGCGCCGCTGTACGACAAGATCAGCGACACCCTGGACGTCTGGTTCGATTCCGGTACCACCCACTGGCATGTGCTGCGTGGTTCGCACCCGATGGGCCATGAAGCCGGTCCGCGTGCCGACCTGTACCTGGAAGGTTCGGACCAGCACCGCGGCTGGTTCCACTCCTCGTTGCTGACCGGTTGCGCCATCGACAACCACGCACCGTACCGCGAGTTGCTGACCCACGGCTTCACCGTCGATGAGTCCGGCCGCAAGATGTCCAAGTCCCTGGGCAACGTGATCGCCCCGCAGAAGGTCAACGACACCCTGGGCGCCGACATCATGCGCTTGTGGGTCGCCTCCACCGACTATTCCGGCGAGATGGCCGTTTCCGAGCAGATCCTGCAGCGCAGCGCGGACGCCTACCGGCGGATCCGTAACACCGCGCGCTTCCTGCTCTCGAACCTGACCGGTTTCAACCCGGCCACCGACCTGCTGCCGGCCGAAGAAATGCTCGCGCTGGACCGCTGGGCCGTGGACCGTACCCTGCTGCTGCAACGCGAATTGCAGGAGCATTACGGTGAGTACCGTTTCTGGAACGTCTACTCCAAGATCCACAACTTCTGCGTGCAGGAGCTGGGTGGTTTCTACCTCGACATCATCAAGGACCGTCAGTACACCACTGGCGCCAACAGCAAGGCGCGCCGTTCGTGCCAGACCGCGCTGTTCCACATCAGCGAAGCGCTGGTGCGCTGGATCGCGCCGATCCTGGCATTTACCGCCGACGAGCTGTGGCAATACCTGCCGGGCGAGCGCAACGAGTCGGTGATGCTCAACACCTGGTACGAAGGCCTGACCGAACTGCCGCAAGGTTTCGAGCTGGACCGTGCCTATTGGGACCGGATCATGGCGGTCAAGGCGGCGGTCAACAAGGAAATGGAGATCCAGCGCGCGGCCAAGGCCGTCGGTGGCAACCTGCAGGCCGAAGTGACGCTCTACGCCGAAGAAGCCCTGAGTGCCGATCTGGCCAAGCTGAGCAACGAGCTGCGTTTCGTGCTGATCACTTCCACCGCCAGTGTCGCACCGTTGGTGCAGGCGCCGGCCGATGCGGTCGTCACTGAAGTCAGCGGCCTGAAGCTGAAGATCGTCAAGTCGAACCACACCAAGTGCGCCCGTTGCTGGCACTGCCGCGAAGATGTCGGCGTGAATCCGGAGCATCCGGAGATCTGCGGCCGTTGCGTCGACAACATCAGCGGCACTGGTGAGGTTCGTCACTATGCCTAGTGCGTCTAACGTGGCGAGCCGTTTCGGCCGGCTGAGCTGGCTGTGGTTGAGCTTGCTGGTGCTGGTCATTGACCAGGCCAGCAAGTTCCACTTCGAAAACTCGCTGACCATGTACCAGCAGATCGTGGTCATCCCCGACTACTTCAGCTGGACCCTGGCTTACAACACGGGCGCGGCGTTCAGCTTCCTGGCCGACAGTTCGGGCTGGCAGCGCTGGCTGTTCGCCCTGATCGCTGTCGTGGTCAGCGGCGTGCTGGTGGTCTGGCTCAAACGCCTGGGTCGCGATGAGACCTGGCTGGCCGTGGCGCTGGCATTGGTGCTTGGGGGCGCGCTGGGCAATCTTTATGACCGGATTGCCTTGGGCCACGTGATCGATTTCATCCTGGTGCATTGGCAGAACCGCTGGTATTTCCCGGCGTTCAACTTTGCCGACAGCGCCATCACCGTGGGCGCCGTAATGCTCGCCCTGGACATGTTCAAGAGCAAGAAACCCGGAGAAGCCGTCCATGACTGAGCAGCGTATCGCTCAAAACACTGAAGTGAAGCTTCACTTCGCCCTGCACCTGGAAAACGGCGACACCGTCGACAGCACCTTTGACAAGGCTCCGGCCGTGTTCAAGGTTGGCGACGGCAACCTGCTGCCGGGCTTCGAGGCGGCGATCTTCGGTTTCAAGGCCGGTGACAAGCGCACCGTGGTGGTTCCACCGGAAAACGCCTTTGGTCAGCCCAACCCGCAAAACGTGCAGACCATGCCACGCTCCCAGTTCCAGGACATGGAACTGTCCGAAGGGTTGCTGGTGATCTTCAACGATGCGGCCAATACCGAACTGCCGGGCGTGGTGAAGGCGTTCGACGACGCCCAGGTGACCGTGGACTTCAATCATCCGTTGGCGGGCAAGACCTTGAACTTCGAAGTGGAAATCCTCGAAGTGAAGGCGGTTTAAGGTTTAACAGGCAGTTCCTGCTGCCACCCGATTCACTGTGGGAGCGAGCTTGCTCGCGATAGCGTCGGATCAGTCAATATTGACGTTGACTGATATACCGTCATCGCGAGCAAGCTCGCTCCCACACTGGATTGCACTGATTCAATTTCTTGCGCGCAAGACACGAGGCACAGCATGCAAATCAAACTCGCCAACCCCCGTGGCTTCTGCGCCGGCGTGGACCGGGCGATCGAAATCGTCAACCGCGCCCTGGAAGTCTTCGGGCCGCCCATCTATGTGCGCCACGAAGTGGTCCACAACAAATTTGTCGTCGAAGACCTGCGTAGCCGCGGGGCGATCTTCGTCGAGGAACTGGACCAGGTGCCAGACGACGTCATCGTGATCTTCAGTGCCCACGGGGTTTCCCAGGCAGTGCGTACCGAAGCCGCCGGCCGTGGCCTGAAGGTATTCGATGCGACCTGCCCCTTGGTGACCAAGGTCCATATCGAAGTGGCCCGTTACAGCCGTGACGGTCGTGAGTGCATCCTGATCGGCCACGAGGGCCATCCGGAAGTGGAAGGCACCATGGGCCAGTACGACGCCAGTAATGGTGGCGCGATCTACCTGGTCGAGGATGAAGAGGACGTCGCCGCCCTGCAGGTGCGTAACCCGGAAAAGCTGGCGTTTGTCACCCAGACCACCCTGTCCATGGACGATACCAGTCGAGTGATCGACGCCCTGCGTGCGCGCTTCCCGGCCATCGGTGGGCCACGCAAGGATGACATCTGCTACGCCACCCAGAATCGTCAGGATGCGGTCAAGCAACTGGCCGACGAGTGTGATGTCGTGCTGGTAGTCGGTAGCCCGAACAGCTCCAACTCCAATCGCCTGCGTGAGCTGGCCGAGCGCATGTCCACTCCGGCGTACCTGATCGACGGCGCTGAAGACATGCAGCGCAGCTGGTTTGACGGCGTCGAGCGTATCGGCATTACCGCCGGTGCCTCAGCGCCGGAAGTGTTGGTGCGTGGCGTGATCCAGCAATTGCAGGCTTGGGGGGCAACCGGTGCCGATGAGTTGTCCGGTCGCGAGGAGAACGTCACCTTCTCCATGCCCAAGGAACTACGTGTGCGCTCCTTGCTTTGAGTCCATTTCGCACAAAGCCTGCTCGGTTTTCTCGCTGCGCAGGCTGACGCGGCCGCTGCGCGACAGGACCACTTGGTGGTGACTGACCGGCTTATGGTGTGCACAAACGTGTAACGTCCCCGCCTGAAATGCGCCGCTGGGCAGGAGCGGCTCCCCCTGGCTTGCGAATCTCACCGAGTGTTTTACCGGCCCGTTGCCAATGATTCGAGCATGGCGGCTGTGCTGCGTCAGCAGTGGCTGGTCATCGCCGTCCAGCATGATTTGCCACCCCAGGCTCCAATCGTTGTCTATTCCTTGAATCGTCACTGTCCGATTGCGCGTGATTGCTTCGCTGCGGGCGCTGCGCAGACCGCTGGCCAGCAGCCGTGCGGCGTCGTCGCGGTCAGTGGATTCCACCAGGGCTTTGTATCCGGAACCGGCCCACGGCAGAACAATCGCGGCAATCGCCAGTCCCATGAGCAGTTCGATCAGGCTAAAGCCCTGTTGATACATGACGTCTCCTCCCTGGAGAGCTTGTTGTAGAGAGGGAGCAAGCTCCCTCGCCACAGGCAGTCGTTTGTTCTAGCGTGTAGAAGCAGGTATAGCCAATGGCGACGGAGGGCATCGATGGATCTTCGTACAAAAGGTTTCACGCTGATTGAGGTGCTGGTCGCCCTTGGCGTGCTGCTGCTCCTGATCACCCTGGCGGTACCGGCCCTTACCGGTTCGGTGCAGGGCACCAAGGCCGATACCGATATTGACGACCTGCGCCGGGCACTGAACTTCGCCCGGATGACGGCGATCGACCGTGGTGTCACCACACGGATTCGCCCCACGGTCCAGGGCAGCGTATGGAGCAGCGAGCTGACGGTGTATGACAGTACTGGCGCTGAGCCCAATGTATTGCGGGTTGTTCCAGCGATGAGCAGCGGCGCGACTCTGACGCTAACCTCAGACGTGACCAGCATTGATTTCAACAACCTCGGCGGGTTGTCGGCACCGGCCACGCCGGTGACTTTCAATTATGTAAGGGGGGCGCAGAGCAGGACACTGAGTGTTTGCCTCAATGGACGAATCGTATTGGGTGGAAGTTGCGGATGAAGGGTTGCAGTAAACAGGCACAGGATGGCATGACACTGATCGAGGTGCTGGTGGCGGTGCTGATTCTTGGCGTGGGCTTGCTGGGAGCGGCGATGGTTCAGCTCAATGCCCTCAAATATACCGACAGCTCGCGCATGACCAGCCAGGCCAGCTTCATCGCCTACGACATGCTCGACCGCATTCGCGCCAACTCCGGCGCCGATTACACGGTCACGCCGCCCAGTTCACCCAATCTCAACGTAGCCCGGGACCAGGATCTCTACGATTTCAAGACCAACATCGTCAGCTTCGGCGGCGCCACGGCCACCGGCACTGTTGCGCTGCACCAGCGGGTCTACACCATTACCATCTCCTGGGATGACGCCCGGGCCGCCAACACGACCAACGCCGCCGAGGCGCGACGCAGTTTCGTGCTGACCAGTCGCGTCGCCGTCGACCCACCCGGGGCGACGCCATGAACAGGCATTGCCGGGGATTCGGCCTGATTGAGCTGATGATCGCTTTGGTGCTCAGCCTGATTGTCGTGCTGGGTGTGGTGCAGATTTTCATCGCCGCCAAAAACACCTACGTCAGCCAGGGTGCGGCGGCGGTGATGCAGGAGGATGCGCGGTTCGCTCTGAGCAAGATGGTCCAGGAGCTTCGCATGGTGGGCATGTTCGGTTGCCTGGAGACCGTCCTCGACGCGTCCTCGGCGGGGGATTTCAATGCCAGCAAGGTCACGCCGATCAGTTGGGACAATGCCAATCTGAAGCTGACCCTGGTGACGACGGATGTCGGCAACAGCGGCGGCGTGCCGACCTGGACCGTGATCTCGGATTGTCGCAACACGGCGACCGCCTATACCGGGGCGCGGCTACCGGCGGCCGGGCAAATGGCGTTTCCGATACGGCGGTTGATCTACAGCTTCAGCAATAACCAGTTGTTGATGGGCACCGGGGCTGGCAACCCGACCCAGGCGGTGCTGGTGGATAACGTCCGGGCATTCGATGTGACATTTGGGGTGGCCAGCAGCGCGACAGACATCGCGGCATCGAGCTACAGCCGCAACCCGAGCGATCCGGCCCTGATCCGCAGCGTGCGCCTGACTCTCACGCTCTTTGACCCGAAGAACAACGTGCGTGAGCAGACCTTCAACGTGGTTGCCGCTTTGCGCAACCGGCTTCTGTGAGGGCGACTGATGAATTCGACGCCCATCAAGCATCGCCAGCGCGGTATGGCATTGCTGGTCAGCCTGGTTTTTCTGCTGCTCCTGACGCTGATCGGCCTGTCGTCGATGCAGAGCGCTACCCTTCAGGAAAAAATGACCAGTAGCGTCATGCTGCGCAACCAGTCCTTCCAGTTGGCCGAGGCAGCGCTGCGGGTCGGTGAAAGTGCGGTGCAGGCCGAGACCTACTCCCTGCCGGTGTGCACCACCGCGACCCAGTGTGCACCCCCGGCTGAATCGGCAACCCTCACGACGGCCGGGCGCAATTCATCGTCGGGGGTGACCTGGATCGCCGTCCCTGGCGGGTTCTATGGCGTGCAGAATCTGGGGACCACGCTGACGGCGGTCAACGTGCCGATCAATACGTCGGCGACGCTGTACCGGATCACGGCGGTGGCCGTGGTGGGAAATAACCAGCGCAGCGTCGTGGAGAGCATCTATGCGAAATATTAAGGTGCGTCGCGATTGGAAGCAGGCGTTGTGGGGTGTGCTGCTCAGCCTGTACCTGGCTGCACCGGCCTATGCTTTCACGCCTTCGGATTCGCCGTTGCTGAGTGCCGCCGCAGTCACGCCCAACGTGATGCTGCTGATTGATGACTCCGGGAGTATGAACAACATCATTTGGGCGTCGGGGTTTGATCCCTCTGCCACTCAGTTGCGCACATATGGATGCGGGTCCAACAGTAACTGCAACAGCATTTTCGAACTGGATATGGACGACGCCAATATTTTGTTGGCAAGCCTGTCCCGTGGCGGCTGTTCAAATGGCTGGTACGGTTTTTACCGAAGCAACCTTGGCCGGGTCTGCCTGCGGCTGCCTGACCCGGTGGGTGACGAGAACACCCGGTATACGGCCAAGTACCTGGCGTATCTGCTGACGCTCGCCAACGGCTCGAACCGGGACTACACCAATGGCTCAATCCCCAGGGACTATCGAATCAACGTGGCACGGGATGTCTCCAACGATCTGGTCGCCAACAACCGTGCCTTGCGCATCGGGCTTGCTACTTTCAACCCACCCAATTTCAGCAACTCCGGCCCGGGGGGCTACATTGCCCGTGTCGTCAGCGATCTGTCACCCGTCAGCGGCAGCGTGACCCAGACCCAGGCCAACGCCAACTACAGTGCCCTGATCAACGCCATCAACGGCCTGGGCGCGGTCGCCAATACGCCATTGGCCGAGAGCTATTACGAGGTCACCCGTTATTTCAGGGGCATGGCGCCGTACCACAACAATAGCCCCAGCACCTACACCAGCCCGATCCAGTACCGGTGCCAGAAGAATTTCGGTGTGGTGATCACCGACGGCTTGCCCACCTACGACCGTACCTTTCCCACCAACGATCCGCTAGGCGGATCCCGTCTGCCGAACTGGGATGGCATCAGTACCAACGATGGTGCTGACCGCAACGGTGACGCTGAGGGCGATACGCTTTATCTGGACGATATCGCCAAGTTCGCTTTCGACATCGACATGCGTTCCACCGGCTCCGACGTTACCGGCCAGAGCTGGAATGCCACGGATTTTCCCCGGCAGTACCTCAATACCTACACCGTGGGTTTTGCCGTCACCAATACGATGCTGTCCGACGCCGCTCGCTACGGCGCGGGTAAATATTATCCAGCGTCCGACAGCGAAGGCCTGAACTCGGCCTTGTCATCGGCCTTGAGTGACATCACCTCCAAGGCTGGATCGGGGGGCGGCGGCACCACCAACGGTGCAACGTTGTCCACCACCTCCAGCTATTACCAGACCACCTATGACCCCAAGGACTGGCGAGGCACCATCCGCGCATTCGGTTTTACCTCGGCGGGGACGGTCGATACGGCGGCCGTGCAATGGACCACCAACACCAGCATCGTGCCGGGTGCCACGGCACCGACCTATCAGTCCTGGAACACCGCGACCAACACGCCGGTAACCTTGGCCTACGGCAACTTTTCACCGGCCCAGCAAACCAGCCTCAGCCAGGGCCTGCCCACGGGGATCACCGGCAGCGATCTGGTGGAATGGAGCAAAGGTGTCAATAAAACCGGGCTGAAGGTGCGCAGCGCGTTGCTGGGGGACATTATCAACTCGCCACTGCTCCTGGCCTCGCCGAACGACCAGACCGCCTCGGACCTGCTGAACGACACCAGCTACAGCACTTACCTGGCAACCAAGGCGGCGAACATGAACGCCAATCTCGTAGTGAATGCCAACGATGGTTTCTTCAGCGTCATCAACAGCGCAAACGGCACGCGGCGTTACGCTTATATGCCCTCGAGCGTCCTGCCCTCGTTGCGGGACATCGCTGACACCAATTACATCAACGGCGTGAGTCACAAGTTCCTGGTGGATGGGCAGATCGGCGTATTCGATGCGCAATTGGGCAATGCCTGGAAGACCGTTGCCCTGGGCGGGACCGGAGCCGGGGGCAAAGCGTTCTATGCGGTGCAATTGTTCGACGCAGCGGCAGGCAATGCGCTCCGGGCGTTGTGGGAAATCAGCGCACCGACCGTCGCCAATACGGCCAACGCCTTCAATGACCTGGGCTACGCCTATGCGCGTCCTGAAGTTGCGCGCCTGGCCGATGGTCGCTGGGCCGCGTTCATCGCCAATGGCTATGGCAGCAACACCGGCGTGGCGGCGCTGTACGTGGTGGATATCCGAGATGGTTCGCTGATCAGGAAAATCACGGTCAATAACAGCGAGACGGGTAACGGCCTGTCGTCGGTCAAGCTTCGGGTCAATTCCCAGAACGTGGTGCAGGCCGCGTACGGTGGTGATTTGAAAGGGCGGATGTGGAAATTCGACCTCAGCGGCACTTCCCCCACCGCCTGGGGCGTTGCGTTTGCCGGGCAGCCGTTGTTCACCGCGCCCGGTGGTGCAACCCAGCCCATCACCGTCCAGCCGTTGCTGGCGGAAAACCCTCAAGGCGGGACCCAGGTTTTTTTCGGCACGGGCAAATTCAACGAAGCAGTGGACAAGCTCAATAAGGATCTGCAGGGGTTCTATTCGATCTGGGACGCCGTTGGCGGTACCGGACAAATCCCGGTTTCGAGCCTGCAAGCCCAGTCGATCACCGGGGTGTTCTCAGGCAGCACCGGGCAATTCGTGACGACCAGCCAGACCGACGTGACGTATCCTGCAAAAAATGGCTGGTATCTGCCCTTGGTGTACAACAACGCATTGACTGGGGAACGGGTGATCAACCCGGCCAGTCTGGTGCTCGGGCGCGTGGTTTTCACCACGGCCGCGGTGGACACCACCGATCCCTGCGCCAGCTTTGGTACTGGCAAACTGATCGAGGTGGATGCGTTCAACGGTAAGATGCTCAACTACGCGGTGCTCGACACCAACGGTGACGGCATGCTCAACAGCCTCGACACGGTCTCCAGCGGAGTGATTTTCACGGGCGGGATCCCGACCTTGAGCGCTGTCGTCAGTGCCAACGGGGCCACCAACATGATCGTGAACGACTCCGGTGGCGGCATCACCGACCTGCTGGGAAAATCCGTCAGCGGCAGCCGCCGCATCATGTGGCGGCAAATACAATGAGAGATAAGGTATGCGCAGATCCAACCGGGGTTTCACCTTGATCGAAATCATGATCGTGATCGCCATCATCGGTATCGTGATCACCGTCGGCTATCCGAGCCTGACCGAATACATGAAAAAGGGCCGACGGGCCGAAATCGCCGGGCTGCTATCGGAGCAGGCGCAGATTCTTGAGCGCCATTACTCCAAGAACAATGTCTACACCAACGCGACCGGGCTGAGCAGCGGTAATGATTTCTACACCATTACCCAGACGCTCATGGATCAGAGTTTCACCCTGACTGCCGTGCGCAACAGTGCCTCGTCCATGGCCACCGACAAGTGCGGTGATTTCACCATCAACAACACGGGCGCGCGAAGCATCATCAACGCTGCTGCCGGGCTGACTGCCAAGGATTGCTGGGGTCGCTGAGTTTATTTTTCGGGCGCTGTCCTGCGCCCTTTGTCTTGTGAGTTGAAATAGAACATGACCAGGCAACAGCAAGTGGTGATTGTCGGCGGCGGAGTCATTGGCCTGCTGACGGCGTTCAATCTCGCGTCCGAAGGGCAGCGCGTGGTGCTGCTGGACCGCTCCAGTGTCGGCCAGGAATCGTCCTGGGCCGGCGGCGGTATTGTTTCGCCGCTGTACCCCTGGCGCTACAGCCCGGCGGTCACCGCACTGGCCCACTGGTCGCAGGATTTTTATCCACAGCTGGCCCAGCGTCTGTTCGCGGCCACGGGGGTTGATCCGCAGGTGCATGTCACCGGTCTGTATTGGCTGGACCTGGACGATCAGGCCGAAGCACTGGCCTGGGCCGAGCGGCAAGGGCGCCCGTTGCGGGCTGTGGAAATCTCGGCTGTCCATGACGCGGTGCCAGTACTGGGCGCGGGTTTCTCCCGGGCGATCCACATGGCCGATGTGGCCAATGTGCGCAATCCCCGGTTGGTGAAGTCCCTCAAGGCTGCGTTGCTGGCGCTACCCAATGTCACGCTGCATGAGCAATGCGAGGTCGGCGGGTTCATCCGCGACGGTGGGCGTATTGTGGGGGTTAACAGCTCCGAGGGGCCGATCCTTGGCGATCAGGTGGTCCTGGCGGCGGGCGCCTGGAGCGGTGAACTGCTCAAGACTCTGGGGCTGAAATTGCCGGTCGAGCCGGTCAAGGGCCAGATGATTCTGTACAAGTGTGCGTCGGATTTTCTATCGAGCATGGTCCTGGCCAAGGGCCGTTATGCGATTCCGCGTCGCGACGGGCATATTCTGGTGGGCAGTACGCTGGAGCGCGAAGGCTTCGACAAGACCCCGACCGATGTTGCGCTCGATAGCCTGAAGGCGTCGGCGCAGCAGCTGATTCCTGCGCTGGCGGACGCCGAGGTGGTCGGGCATTGGGCCGGCTTGCGGCCTGGATCGCCGGAGGGCATTCCCTATATTGGTGAAGTGCCGGGGTTTTCGGGGTTGTGGTTGAACTGTGGGCATTATCGCAATGGGTTGGTGTTGGCTCCGGCGTCGTGTCGGTTGTTTGTTGATGTGATGTTGGGGCGTGAGCCGGTGATTGATCCTGCGCCGTATGCGCCGGCGGGGCGGTTGTAGGGTTCGGCTTTGGCTTGGGGGTGAGCTTGGTGACGAGGCGGCCTGACAGCCGGCCAGGGTTTTGTTGGTTGGGTATATATCCGTTTCTGCGGTAACGGCTACTTATGGTTCCGCCCTTACGGCGGGTCACTTTTGAAGAGCGCAAAAGTAACCAAAACGCTCATGCCGGTATGACTCACCCACATGGGTTACAAATCAGTTCACGCACATAGGTAACAGTTTTTAACTGGCAGGGTCGATTTCGCGAGGATCTGACCATGCCCTGGAGAGAGCTGAAACCTATGGACCTCAAAGTGATGTTCATCGCTGAGTATCTGTCTGAAAAGCACAGCTTTAGCCAGCTGTGCCAGGACTATCAGATCAGCCGAAAGACTGGCTACAAATGGGTCGAGCGCTATGAACTGGAGGGTCCCAGTGGGCTCGACGAACGTAGCCGCCGACGGCACAACCAAACCTATGTGGTGCCATTGGTTGTGAGGCAGGCAATCATTGAGTTTCGCTCTACTGGCGAAACGGTTCCGGGTCCTAAAAAGATCCAGAACGACCTGATGAAACGCTTTCCGGGGCAGGATCCGCCGTCGAAAACGACCATCTACAACATCCTTAAGGCAGCGGACTTGATTCTGTCTCGACCGTTACGCCAGCGTGTTGCTGTCTACCCCAAGCCTTTGCGTAAGGCAGAAACGCCTAATCAGCTCTTCAGCGCAGATTACAAAGGCCAATTTCTCACCGGGGCGGGCGTTTGGTGCTATCCACTGACGATCATGGATCATGCCAGTCGCTTCTTGCTTGCCTGCGAGAGCATGGCCAATACCAATCTCAAGGAGACCCAGCAAACCTTCGAGCGCGTTTTTCGTGAATACGGGATGCCTGAACGTATCCGCACCGATAACGGCGTGCCGTTTGCCAGTACGGGTCGTGCAGGGTTATCGCAGTTGTCGATCTGGTGGTTGCGCCTTGGGATTATTCCTGAGCGAATTGAGCCCGGTCGGCCAGATCAAAATGGGCGTCATGAGCGCATGCACCGAACATTGAAAAGTACTTTTCCCAAACCGCCAGCCATTGCCTGGGAGGCTCAGCAAAAACACTTTGATCGATTTATGCAGCACTACAATCACGAGCGGGGACACGAGGCGCTCGGCCAGAAAACCCCGGCCTCCTGCTATACACCCTCAACCCGAGCTTACCCGGAAAAACTACCGGAAATGGGCTATGCGAGCCACGTTGAGTGTTACCTGGCTGATAGTTGCGGAATCATTAATCGAGCGGGTCTGCGGATATACGTGGGGAATCTGCTCAGGCATCAAAACATTGGAATGGAGATGATCAAAGATGGGGTATGGAATGTGATCTTCGGTCCGGTGATCCTAGGTCATGTCAACGCTAGGGACGCAAAGAATGGCTATGTTTCAATCAAAGTGTCACCTATGTGAATGCACTTTTTTGTAACCCATGTGGTTGTCCCGTACATGCCCCACCACTCGGCACCTCGCTTAGGCTCGGTGTGCCCTCACTCCGGCATTGCTCCGTGGGCCCGCCGCGAAGGGCCATCCATGGCCCAGCGCGGCTACCTCGGCATCCATGCCGAGGTGCCCACTGCGCAATACCTGCGTTCGGCCAGCGTGGTCAACGGGGCGCCCCAGATCAAAATCAAAAGCGAGGCGGCCTGACAGCCGGCCTGTTCTTGCGGGTGTACACCCATCAGACCTGTGAGCCGGACCTGTGGGAGCACAGCTTGCTCTCGAGGCGGCCTGATAGTCGGCCTGTTTCTTGCGGGTGTACGCCAATCAGACCTGTTGAGCCGGATCTGTGGGAGCAAAGCTTGCTCTCGAGGCGGCCTGATAGCCAGCCTGTTTCTTGCGGGTGTACACCCATCGGACCTGTGAGCGGATCTGTGGGAGCAAAGCTTGCTCGCGAGGCGGCCTGATAGCCGGCCTGTTTCTTGCGGATGTACACCAATCGGACCTGTGAGCGAACCTGTGGGAGCAAAGCTTGCCCGCGAAGGCGGCACATTCAGTATTGATGCAAACAGAGCCACCGCTATCGCGAGCAGGCTCGCTCCCACAGGAGAAACGCGTTCGTCCAAAACCAGGCCGGCTGTCAGGCCGCCTCGCGGAGGACGTTGATCTCGGCGCCCCGTTAACCACGCTGGCCGAACGCAGGCGTTGCGCAGTGGGCATCCCGGCATGGATGCCGGGATAGCCGCGCTGGGCCATGGATGGCCCTTCGCGGCGGGCCCACGGAGCAATGCCGGAGTGAGGGCACACCGAGCCTAAGCGAGGTGCCGAGTGGTGGGGCATGAGCGCTTTGGTTACTTTCGCGCTTTTCGAAAGTGACCCGCCGTAAGGGCGGAACCCTAAGTAGCCGTTACCGCAGAAATGGATATACACACTCACAATAGCGCCTTCACAGCCAACCAGAATTTGTGGGAATGGTCGGACAAGGCCCCTAATTCGAGCCGAATTTTCCGACGAGTTCTGGCGGTTGCCGGGTGGGAAGGTCTCTCGTTAACCTTTTCCCGTCGCTGCCAATTCAGCGACCGGGCGTCGCGGCCCGCAAACTTGGTAATCCATTCCTTCCTTTGGAGTACCGCAATGTGTGACAAATCTCCATCCGCTTCAGAAACCAATAACGAGTCCCCATACTCCAGCCTTAACCCAAAACAGCTTGATGAAGCCGCCAAGCGCGCCCTCGACTATTACCTCGGCCCAAAGCCCGAAGCCAAAAAGAAACCCGCCTCAAACCAGCTATTCACCGTCGTGGACGGCATCGACACCGAATGCCTGCTCGCCAACCTCAGCGAAACCCTGGCCTCAGCCAACGCAACCGTCAGCGACCTGGCCTTCGAGCTTGAAGGCTCGCGACGGCATATCGCCTTGGGGGTACAGCAGTTGATTGAGTTGAGTGAATTACTGGCCAATCGTGTTCTGGACGAACGGGTACCAGTGCCGGAGGGCTAGAGAAGGGGTGCAAATCAGCCAAGGCGAACGCCGAACCTGTGGCGAGGGAGCAAGCTCCCTCGCCACAGGTTAAGTAGGGGGCTTCAGGACCGCGCCTCAATCCAACCCCAACTTCTTCAACCGATACCGCATCGACCGAAACGACAACTTCAACCGCTGGGCCGCCGCGGTGCGGTTCCAGCGGGTTTCCTCCAAAGCCTGGAGGATGAGTTTGCGTTCGACGTCCTCCAGATAGTCTTCCAGGTTATCGACCCGCATCAGGTCGGGGCTGCCTGCGTCGGTGGTGCTGATGCCCTCGGCCAGGCGCAGGTCGTGGGCTTCGATCAACTGGTGCTCGCAAAGGGTGTAGGCGCGTTCGAGCATGTTTTCCAGTTCCCGAACATTGCCCGGAAAGCGGTAGTTTCGAAGGGCGTCCAGGGCTTGGGGATGGAGCTTGACCACGGGGCTGCCGGTGTTGGCGGCCAGGCGCTGGAGGGTGTGATTGGCGAGCGATTCGATGTCTTCGCGGCGTTCGCGCAGCGGCGGGACGCGCAGTTCGATGACGTTGAGTCGATAGTACAGGTCCTGGCGAAAGCGCCCGGCGATGACTTCGGCGTCCAGGTCCTTGTGGGTGGCGCAAAGAATTCGTACATCCACCACTTCTTCCTGCTGGCCGCCAACGGCCCGCACGGCTTTTTCCTGGATGGCGCGCAGCAATTTGACTTGCATCGCCAGGGGCAGGTCGGCCACTTCGTCAAGGAACAAGGTCCCGCCGTGGGCGGCCTGGAACAGTCCGGGTTTGTCTTCGATGGCGCCGCTGAAGCTGCCTTTTCGATGGCCGAAAAACTCGCTTTCCATCAGCTCAGTGGGAATCGCCCCACAGTTGACCGGCACAAAACGCTGGGCGGAACGCGGGCCTTGCTCATGGATCAACCGGGCGACCAGTTCCTTGCCGCAACCCGATTCCCCGCTGATGTAGACCGGCGCCTGACTGCGAGCGAGTTTTTCGATCTGTTTGCGGACGTTGTGCATCGGCGGGGAATCGCCCAGCAGACAGCGCTCGATGGACGCCGCCGGGATGGCGACCGACGGCAGGCGTAATGCGCTGGTGACCAGCTCACGCAGCCGACCCAGGTCGACCGGTTTGGTCAGGAAGTCGAAGGCGCCGGCCTTGAGGGCGTCGATGGCGGTTTCCAGGCTCCCGTAGGCGGTGATCATTGCCACGGGCAATTGCGGGTAGCGTTGCTGGATATGTTGCACCAGCTCCAGGCCAGTGCCGTCGGGCAGGCGCATGTCGGTCAGGCACAGGTCAAAGGTGTCTTCAGCCAGCAGGGCCCGGGCCTGGGCAAGGTTCTCGGCGCTGCGGGTGTCGAGTTTCATCCGGCCCAGGGTAATGTCCAGGAGTTCGCGGATGTCCGGTTCGTCATCGACGATCAGGATTCGTTGCCGTGAGCGCGTAGTCAAATCTGTTTCCGTCCGTGAGCAAAAGTGATGCGAAAGCAGCCGCCGCCTTGGCGTGGTTTGAAGTCTAGGCGGGCCTGGTTGCTTTCGCACAGCTCACGGGACAGATAGAGCCCAAGGCCGGTGCCCTGGCTGCTGGTGGTGAAGAAAGGTTCGAACAAATGCGCTTGCTGGTCCGGTGTCACGCCGGGGCCGTTGTCGATAATGTCCAGCGTGGACAGCTGGCTGTGGGGGTCGATGAACAGCTTCAGCCAGACCTCGGCCTCTTCATGGGCCATCGCGCTGTGACGCCAGGCGTTGCGCAGCAGGTTGTCGAGCACCTGGGTCAACTGATCGGGGTCCATCAGCGTGAGGTAGTCACCCGGGTCGATGCTCAGGTGCAAGTGCTGATGCCCAGCCGCGTTTTCCCGGGCTTGTCGGACGAACTGGTCGAGCCAGATCCGCAGATCCAGGCGCTGCGGCGTGGTCTGCTGGCGGCGGGACAGTTGCAGGACGTTTTCAATGACGCGGTTCATTCGTTGGGAGTGATCCTGGATGATCTGCGTCAGACGCCGATCCGCGCTGTTCAGTTCCTCGGACTCGCGCAGCAATTGCGCCGCATGGCTGATCGCTCCCAGCGGGTTGCGGATTTCATGGGCGATACCGGCGGTGAGGCGCCCCAGGGAGGCGAGTTTCAACTGCTGGGCGTGTTGGGCCACTTGGGCCAGGTCTTCGAGGAAGACCAGGATCTGATGCTGATCGTGATGCCCCAGGGCAATGAAACTCGGTTGCAAGGTCAGGCCGGTGCCGTTAATGGTCAGGCTTTGCGGACGCAGGCTGGGGTTGTTCAACCACAGCTGTAGCCGCTCCACCAGGGCGCCGGAGCAGTCGTCGAGCCGCTGGCCGACCAGGTCGTGCATGCCCAACAGGTTCAATGCGCTTTCGTTAGCCAATTGCACCCGGCGCTGGCGATCGAGCACCAGGATGCCGGTGCGCATGCGTTGCAGGATCAGTGCGTTGAGCGCTTCCAGACCGACTACTTCGCTGGCCCGTTGTTCGGCGAGGATTTCACTGGCTTCCAGGCGTCGGGTCAGGCCTTGCACCAGCAGCGCGGCGGCAAAACACAAGGCCCCCAGGGTACCGGCCTGCAGATAACTGCTGGGACGGCTCGAATCGCTGAGGTCAAGGAAGAAGCTCGATCCGACGATGCCCAGCGTGGCGACAGCGGCAATCAACAGGCCGATTCGGCCTCGCAACAACGTATTGCCGATGGCCACCGAGACGATGAGCAGGTTGCCGATGGCGCTGGGGGCGCCGCCGGCAGCGTAGAACAGCCACGACAACAACAGCACGTCGGTCAGAGCCAGGCCGAACAGCCGGGCTGGGCGGCGGGTATTTTCAAGAAACACCACCAGCAGGATATTCAGCACCAGGTACAACCAGCTGCCGCTGCGCAGCAAATCGTCGTTGGCGAACTCCAGCAAGCGGTTGTCCATGTTGCTGGAGATCAGCAACACCAGGGTGATGCCGATGCTTAGACGGTACAGGTGATAGAGACGCAGCAGGCGCTGCGCCTGTTTGACGCGAGGGCTTGAGGCTTGCTCAGCGGTCACGAGTGCCCGGGCCTTGCTCGAGGTGAGCCTGGCTGCAATACCACTGTTGTTCGAGGGCCAGTGCCCGATCTCGCGGCAGGTGCACGCCGCAATGGGCGCAACGGACCATGGGCGGTGCGTCCTGTTCCCGAGGGGAGTTCGGCGCGGCAGAGGTCCCCTTGAACTTGCGCCACAACCATATCGCGGCGGCAATCAGGGCGATCCAGAACAGTAAACGAAGCATGATGGGCGGCTTTTTGGCTAATGATCAGGCAGTTTAGCCAAGGACAGGAACGGCGCACAGCGCTATAAAATCCAGGCACAAAAAAGGGAGACCCGCGGGCCTCCCTTTTGCTGACACCTGGCCTCAGTCGAACAGGCCGAAGGTCATGTAGCTGAACCAGGAGCGATCGCTGGATTCGCTCTCAGGCTCTTCTTCTTCGAGCACGTCGCCATTTTCGTCCTTGGGCTTGAGCTCGTTTGGAATGGCTTCCTTGGCATCCTGGAACTGGCGCTGAACGTCCTGGTTGGCGCGGGTTTCGCCCGGCGGCAGAGGTGGACGGGATTCGATCAGGCCCAGGGTCGCCTTGCTCAGCCACGAACGGTTGTCGGCCTCGTCAACCCGTGGAGTGAACTGACCATCCTCCAGGGACGGGTGATCCGGGTAGTTGAGCTTGAGGGTTTCCAGGCTGGTGGCGGCCAGGTCGTCCAGGTGCAGGCGCTGGTAGGCTTCGGTCATCACTGCCAGGCCGTCGCCCACCGAGGGGGTTTCCTGGAAGTTTTCCACCACGTAGCGGCCACGGTTGGCGGCAGCGACGTAGGCCTGACGGGTCAGGTAGTAGTCAGCCACGTGGATTTCGTAGGCGGCCAGCAGGTTGCGCAGGTAGATCATGCGCTGCTTGGCATCCGGCGAATAACGGCTGTTGGGGAAACGGCTGGTCAGCTGGGCGAACTCGTTGTAGGAGTCGCGCGCGGCGCCCGGGTCCCGCTTGGTCATGTCCAGCGGCAGGAAGCGCGCCAGCAGGCCGACGTCCTGGTCGAAGGAGGTCAGGCCCTTGAGGTAGTAAGCGTAATCGACGTTCGGGTGCTGCGGATGCAGACGAATGAAGCGCTCGGCGGCGGATTTCGCAGCTTCCGGCTCGGCGTTCTTGTAGTTGGCGTAGATCAGCTCCAGCTGGGCCTGATCGGCATAGCGACCAAACGGATACCGCGACTCCAGCGCCTTGAGCTTGGCCGTGGCGCTGGTATAGCTGTTGTTGTCCAGGTCGGTCTGCGCCTGTTGGTACAGTTCGACTTCGCTCAGGTTTTCGTCTACGACTTCCTTCGACGAGCAAGCAGCAGTCAATGCGAGGATGGCGATCAGCAGCAGGTGTTTCACTTGCATGGCGGCTTGCGTCCCTATGACGGCCGCTGTCTTGGGCGGGGCCGTCCTGTTATGATGAGCGCCCCGTTGAGAAGCCTCGGGGCAAAAGACGCCGTATTTAACCACAAGCGCGCAGCCGAAACCAAAGGCTGTGCCGACGCCTAGTCCGAGCATGTCCGATAAAATAGAACTTCGCGCAGAGGTGCCGTCCGAATTGGGCGGCCAACGCCTCGATCAAGTCGCCGCACAACTCTTCGCCGAGCACTCGCGCTCGCGCCTTTCCGCCTGGATCAAGGACGGCCGCCTGACTGTGGATGGGGCGGTGATCCGCCCGCGCGACATCGTCCATGGCGGCGCCATCCTCGAACTGACTGCCGAGCAGGAGGCCCAGGGAGAATGGGTCGCCCAGGACATTGCCCTGGACATCGTCTATGAAGACGACGACATCCTGGTGATCAACAAGCCTGCGGGCCTGGTGGTGCATCCGGCCGCCGGTCATGCCGATGGCACCCTGCTCAACGCCTTGTTGCACCACGTGCCGGACATCGTCAACGTGCCCCGCGCTGGCATCGTGCACCGCCTGGACAAGGACACCACCGGTCTGATGGTGGTGGCCAAGACCATTCAGGCGCAGACACAACTGGTCACACAGCTGCAAAGTCGCAGCGTCAGCCGCATTTATGAATGCATCGTGATCGGCGTGGTCACCGCCGGTGGCAAGATCAACGCCCCCATCGGCCGTCACGGCCAGCAGCGCCAGCGCATGGCGGTGATGGAAGGCGGCAAGCAGGCGGTCAGCCACTATCGCGTGCTGGAGCGTTTTCGTTCCCATACGCATGTGCGAGTCAAGCTGGAAACCGGTCGTACCCACCAGATCCGCGTGCACATGGCCCACATCAACTTCCCGTTGGTGGGCGATCCGGCCTATGGCGGACGTTTCCGCATTCCGCCGGCCGCGAGCATCACCATGGTCGAGTCGTTGAAAAACTTCCCGCGCCAGGCGCTGCATGCACGTTTCCTGGAGCTGGATCATCCGACCACCGGCAAGCGCATGAGCTGGGAATCGCCGCTGCCGGATGACTTCGTCTGGCTGCTGACGTTGCTCAAGCAGGACCGCGAGGCGTTCATCGGATGAATGACTGGCTGATACCCGACTGGCCCGCGCCGGCCTGGGTAAAGGCCTGCGTCACTACCCGGACCGGCGGCGTCAGCCTGGCGCCGTTCGACAGCCTCAACCTGGGCGACCATGTGGGCGATGAGCCCACGGCCGTCGCTGAGAACCGTCGCCGCCTCACCGATCGATTTGCCATCCGTCCGGCCTGGTTGCAGCAGGTCCACGGTATTACCGTGGTCGAGGCTGATCCGGCTCAGGTGGCCATCGCCGATGCCAGCTGGACCGCCACACCGGGTATCGCCTGCACGGCGATGACGGCGGACTGCCTGCCGGTGCTGTTCTGCAACCGTGCCGGCACCCGCGTCGCGGCAGCCCATGCCGGTTGGCGCGGGCTGGCCAACGGCGTACTGGAAGCGACTCTCGACAGTCTCCAGGTCCCGGCCGACGAAATCCTTGCCTGGCTCGGCCCGGCCATCGGTCCGCAAGCCTTTGAAGTGGGGCCAGAGGTGCGTGAAGCGTTCATGGCGCAACTGCCTAGGGCGGCAGACGCCTTCGTGCCTGGCGACACTGCCGGCAAGTTCCTGGCCGATATTTATGCACTGGCCCGCCAACGGCTGGCGGTGCGCGGTGTCACGGCGGTCTATGGTGGCGGCCAGTGCACGGTGACCGACCCACGCTTCTTTTCCTATCGGCGCAACTCGCGTACCGGTCGCTTCGCCTCCCTGATCTGGCTCGACCGCTAGACTTCTCTGATCTGTATCAATAGCGCACTGCTTGAATCTTCCAGAATCGTCCACATCTATAGCGGTATCTGGCAGGTTTCTTCATTCAGGATGTTTTTAAGGTCCGGCCTGCTCAAAAGGAAGGTGACCCATGCGTATTGACCGTTTAACCAGTAAGTTGCAATTGGCCCTGTCCGATGCCCAGTCATTGGCTGTCGGCCTGGACCATCCCGGCATTGAGCCGGCGCATCTGATGCAAGCCATGCTCGAGCAGCAGGGCGGCTCCATCAAGCCACTGCTGATGCAGGTGGGCTTTGACGTGAGCAGCCTGCGTAAAGAGCTGGCCAAAGAGCTCGACCAGCTACCCAAGATCCAGAATCCGACAGGGGACGTGAACATGTCCCAGGATCTGGCGCGCCTGCTCAACCAGGCCGACCGCCTGGCCCAGCAGAAGGGCGATCAGTTCATCTCCAGTGAGCTGGTGCTGCTTGCCGCCATGGACGAGAACAGCAAGCTGGGCAAGCTGTTGCTCGGCCAGGGCGTGAGCAAGAAGGCCCTGGAAAATGCCATCAACAACCTGCGTGGCGGCGAAGCGGTAAACGACGCCAACCACGAGGAGTCCCGCCAGGCGCTGGACAAATACACCGTCGACCTGACCAAGCGTGCCGAGGAAGGCAAGCTTGACCCGGTGATCGGCCGTGACGACGAAATCCGCCGCACAATTCAGGTGCTGCAGCGTCGCACCAAGAATAACCCGGTGCTGATCGGTGAGCCTGGCGTGGGTAAAACCGCCATCGCCGAAGGCCTGGCCCAGCGCATCATCAATGGCGAAGTGCCGGATGGCCTCAAGGGCAAGCGACTGTTGTCCCTGGACATGGGTTCGTTGATTGCCGGTGCCAAGTACCGCGGCGAGTTCGAAGAGCGGCTCAAAGCCTTGCTTAATGAATTGTCCAAGCAGGAAGGGCAGATCATTCTGTTCATCGACGAGTTGCACACCATGGTCGGTGCGGGCAAGGGCGAAGGCTCGATGGACGCCGGCAACATGCTCAAGCCTGCGCTGGCCCGTGGCGAGCTGCATTGCGTCGGTGCGACAACGCTCAACGAGTACCGCCAATACATAGAGAAGGACGCGGCGCTGGAGCGGCGTTTCCAGAAAGTGCTGGTGGAAGAGCCCAGCGAAGAAGACACCATTGCCATCCTGCGTGGCCTTAAAGAACGCTATGAGGTTCACCACAAGGTGGCGATTACCGATGGCGCGATCATTGCGGCGGCCAAGCTCAGCCATCGCTACATCACCGACCGTCAGTTGCCGGACAAGGCCATTGACCTGATCGACGAAGCCGCCAGCCGCATCCGCATGGAAATCGATTCCAAACCGGAAGTGCTGGATCGTCTGGAGCGGCGCCTGATTCAACTCAAGGTCGAATCCCAGGCCTTGAAGAAAGAAAGCGACGAAGCGGCGAAGAAGCGCCTGGAAAGGTTGCAGGAAGAGATTGTTCGCCACGAGCGCGAGTATTCCGATCTCGAGGAAATCTGGAATTCGGAGAAAGCTGAAGTCCAGGGCTCGGCGCAGATCCAGCAAAAGATCGAACAGTCCCGCCAGGAACTGGAAGCGGCCCGTCGTAAAGGCGACCTCAACCGCATGGCCGAGCTGCAATATGGGGTGATCCCGGATCTGGAGCGCAGCCTGCAAATGGTCGACCAGCACGGCAAGAGCGAAAACCAGTTGCTGCGCAGCAAGGTCACCGAAGAAGAAATTGCCGAAGTGGTTTCCAAGTGGACCGGCATTCCGGTGTCGAAAATGCTCGAAGGCGAGCGCGACAAACTGCTGAAGATGGAAAGCCTGCTGCACCAGCGCGTGATCGGTCAGGAAGAAGCGGTAGTGGCGGTTTCCAACGCCGTGCGCCGGTCTCGAGCCGGGCTGTCGGACCCTAACCGGCCGAGTGGCTCGTTCATGTTCCTCGGCCCGACCGGTGTCGGTAAAACCGAGCTGTGCAAGGCGCTGGCCGAGTTTCTCTTCGACACCGAAGAGGCCATGGTGCGCATCGACATGTCCGAGTTCATGGAGAAACATTCCGTGGCGCGGCTGATCGGCGCACCACCGGGCTATGTCGGCTACGAAGAGGGCGGTTACCTGACCGAGGCTGTGCGACGCAAGCCGTACTCGGTGATCCTGCTCGATGAAGTCGAGAAGGCCCACCCGGATGTGTTCAACATCCTGCTGCAAGTGCTGGAGGATGGTCGTTTGACCGACAGCCACGGACGCACGGTGGACTTCCGCAATACCGTGATCGTGATGACCTCCAACCTGGGCTCGGCGCAGATCCAGGAACTGGTCGGTGATCGTGAGGCGCAACGCGCGGCGGTGATGGATGCAATCTCCACTCATTTCCGGCCGGAGTTCATCAACCGGGTGGACGAAGTGGTGATCTTCGAGCCGCTGGCTCGTGATCAGATCGCTGGCATCACCGAGATCCAGCTGGGACGTCTACGCAGCCGCCTGACCGAGCGCGAGCTGAAGCTGCAATTGAGTGACGAGGCGCTGGATAAGCTGATCGCGGTGGGTTACGACCCGGTCTATGGCGCGCGGCCACTCAAACGTGCCATCCAGCGCTGGATCGAAAACCCGCTGGCACAGTTGATTCTGTCCGGGCGCTTCATGCCGGGCGAAACCGTGACCGGCACGGTGGAGAACGACGAAATCGTCTTCAACTGAAAGCCTGCGGATCGGGTGATTGGAATGGCCTCGCACTGCGAGGCCATTTTTTTCATCAGGCCGTTGAACTCAAAGGAAAAGGCTTGTAAAGTGCGCCCCGCAGTACGTCACCCCCAAGGGCCACTTCTCTGTGAGAAGCAACCCGAAATAAGTTGCAAATCATTGTCTTGAAAGCAATTTAAGGGGTTGACAGAGGTTTTTAAGATTGTAGAATAGCGCGCCTCAGACACACGAACGCAGCGATGCGAACGGGTAGAAGAGGTTGAAGCTGGCTTCAATGTTGTAGCTTCAAATAGCAGTAACTTGAAATATCAGTTCCGTGATAGCTCAGTCGGTAGAGCAAATGACTGTTAATCATTGGGTCCCAGGTTCGAGTCCTGGTCACGGAGCCATTTCAATCGGGGTATAGCGCAGTCCGGTAGCGCGCCTGCTTTGGGAGCAGGATGTCAGGAGTTCGAATCCCCTTACCCCGACCATTTTTGGGTCGTTAGCTCAGTTGGTAGAGCAGTTGGCTTTTAACCAATTGGTCGTAGGTTCGAATCCCACACGACCCACCATTTTTGAAACCAGTTCGCTGGAATCGAATCTTAAGATCAGAGGCCAAAAGCGCTGATCGAGGAAGGCGACTTGCGAAGGTCGCCTTTTTTTTACCGGGGTATAGCGCAGTCCGGTAGCGCGCCTGCTTTGGGAGCAGGATGTCAGGAGTTCGAATCCCCTTACCCCGACCATATTAAAAATCCTCGTATCGAAAGATACGGGGATTTTTTTTGCCTGCGATAAAGCAGATTGCCTTAAGTCATCGTACAACCTGCCGATAACCCACCGACAGGGGCATGGCTCCACTTCAGGCCAAAATAAAAAAGGCGCTCCCCATGGTTCTTCGTCAACTGAATATCGCCCCCCGTGCCGCGTTGGGTTTCGCTTTGATCGCCGTGTTGGTGGCGTTGCTCGGGGTGTTTGCGCTAGGACAGATGTCGAGTATCCGTGACAGTGAAGTCGCGGTAGAAACCCAGTGGTTGCCCAGTATTCGCGGCGGTGACGAGATCCGTGAATTGATGTTGCGCATCCGCACCATTTCCCTGCGCATGGCCCTGGACCAGGACCCGAAGAACATCCCGGTGTACCGTGGGCAAATGGACACCCGCGACAAAGAACTGAGCGAAAAAATCGTCAGTTACGAAAAGCTCGTCATCACGCCTGAAGGCAAGGCGCTTTATGACCAGTTCAAGCAAACCTTTGCCGCTTACCGCACGGGCATCGCCCAATCCTTCGCCCTGGCAGAGCAGGGGCGTCGGGACGAGTTGATCAAGCTGCTGCTGGTGGACATGAAGACCGTGGTGGACGGTTCCGGCAAACAGCTCAACGATCTGGCGGAACTGTTCTCCAGACAAGTCTCCATCGAGAGCCAGAAATCCCAGGAACACTACGTCAATTCCCGGATGATCGTCAGCCTGTTCATTGTGCTCGCCGCCTTGGCGACGGTGGCCCTGGCCATGCTGCTTACTCGCAGTATCGTCAAGCCTTTGGGCGAGGCGTTGAATGCCGCCGAAAACGTCGCCCGAGGTGACCTGACCCGACCGATCAAGACCCACGGCAGCGACGAAGTCAGCCGCTTACTCAAGGCACTGGCGACCATGCAGCAGAACCTGCGTGAAACCTTGCAGGGCATCAGCGGCTCAGCTACCCAACTGGCGACCGCCGCCGATGAGCTGAACGCGGTCACGGTCGATAGCACCCACAGCCTGCAACAGCAGAATAACGAAATTGAACAGGCCGCCACCGCCGTCACCGAGATGACCACCGCCGTGGAGGAAGTCGCGCGCAATGCGGTTTCCACCTCCGATGCCACGCGTCAGTCCAGTGAGTCGGCGTCCCTTGGGCAGCAGCGGGTCAGCGACACGGTCGACGCCATCGGCGCCCTGGCCAGTGATGTGCAGGTGACTGGCGGCCTGGTGCAGTCCCTGGCCAACCAATCGCAGGATATCGGCAAGGTGCTGGACGTGATCCGGGCCATCGCCGAGCAGACCAACCTGCTGGCCCTCAACGCGGCCATCGAGGCGGCCCGGGCTGGCGAAAGCGGTCGTGGGTTTGCGGTGGTGGCCGATGAGGTGCGGGCGCTGGCTTATCGCACGCAGCAATCGACCCAGGAAATCGAGCAGATGGTCCAGGGCATGCGCAGCGGCGCCACCCAGGCGCTGGATTCGATGCAGGCCAGCTCCAGTCGCGCCGCCAGCACTCTGGCAATGGCGGAGCGGGCAGGGGAGGCGCTACAGACCATCACGGCGTCGGTCAACGAGATCCACGAACGCAATCTGGTGATCGCTAGCGCCGCTGAAGAACAGGCGCAAGTGGCTCGGGAGGTGGATCGCAACCTGGTGAACATTCGGGATCTGTCGGTGCGCTCGGCCACCGGTGCGGACCAGACCAGCGCGTCCAGCCATGAGTTATCGCAACTGGCGAATTCATTGCGCACCATGGTGCAGCGGTTTCAGGTTTGATCGATGGATGGCTCGGACAGTGATCCTGCCCGAGCTCAAGTATTGACTGTACCGCCCCCATCGCGAGCAAGCTCGCTCCCACAGGATGACCGCGATCAACTGTGGGAGCGAGCTTGCTCGCGATGACGGTGGATCATTCGATGTCAGTACTGCTGACTCAATGCAGCTTCAGCCGAGGCTCGGTCCCACGCCCGATCTTGCTGCCCAGCATCAGCATGGCCGTGCGGAACATGCCGTACAGCGCCATCTGGTGCATGCGGTACAGCGATACATAGAACATCCGCGCCAGCCAGCCTTCGAGCATCACGCTGCCGGTGAGGTTGCCCATCAGGTTACCCACCGCCGAGAAACGCGACAGCGAGATGAGCGAGCCGTAGTCGGTGTATTTGTATTCCGGCAGTGCCTTGCCTTCGATCCGCAACTTCAAGGACTTGGCCAGCAGCGAGGCCTGCTGGTGGGCGGCCTGGGCGCGGGGTGGGACGTTGCGGTCGGTGCCAGGTTGCGGGCAGGCGGCGCAGTCGCCGAAGGCGAAGATGTTCTCGTCACGGGTGGTTTGCAGGGTCGGCAGCACTTGCAACTGGTTGATGCGATTGGTCTCCAGACCGTCGATTTCCTTGAGGAAGTCCGGGGCGCGAATCCCGGCGGCCCAGACTTTCAGGCTCGCGTCGATGACCTTGCCATCGACGGTGATCAGGCTGTCGGCTGTCACCTGGCCAACAGCGGCGTTGGTCATGACATTGACCCCAAGTTTCTCCAGGGTCTTGTGCACAGGGCCGCCGATGCGCTCCGGCAAGGCCGGCAGGACCCGCGGTCCGGCTTCGATCAGGGTGATGTGCATGTTCTCCGGTTTGATCCGGTCCAAGCCATAGGCTGCCAGCTCATGGGCGGCGTTGTGCAGCTCGGCCGCCAGTTCAACCCCCGTCGCCCCGGCGCCGACGATGGCAACGCTGATGCGTTCGACCACGTCGGTTTGCCCGGCATGGGCGCGCAGATAATGGTTGAGCAGTTGCTGATGGAAACGCTCGGCCTGTTTGCGCGTGTCGAGGAACAGGCAATGCTGCGCCGCGCCTTCGGTGCCGAAGTCATTGGTGGTGCTGCCGACGGCGATCACCAGAGTGTCGTAACCCAGCTCCCGGGCGGGCAATAGTTCCAGGCCCGCCTCGTCATAGGTGGCGGCCAGCTGGATGCTCTTGCGCTCGCGATCCAGACCGCTCATGCGCCCCAGTTGGAACCCGAAATGGTTCCATTTTGCCTGGACGACGTAGTTGAGTTCGTCTTCGGAGGAGTTCAGGGAACCGGCAGCCACTTCGTGCAACAGCGGTTTCCAGATATGGGTCAGGTTCGCGTCGACCAGCATCACACTGGCCGTGCCGCGCTTGCCCAGAGTCTTACCCAGACGGGTAGCCAACTCCAGACCGCCGGCGCCGCCGCCAACGATGACAATACGATGAGTCATGGGGATATCTCGCAAGGCTAAAGGAAATCGGTGCCGTTACCCGCGCGAGCATCAAGCGGCTCATAGCGTCAGGTAACTGATCAGTCGGCTCAACAGGCCCAGGCCGATGGTGATGGCCAGTACCACCACCAGAAGCATCCACGGCCGGAAAGGCCGGCGTTCGACTCGGTGCTGGGACAGTTGCAGGTACTCTTCGACATGCTTCTGGTCTTCCGGGTTCAGGCGGCTGGTCATAAAGGCCTCGGCAGGTAGACGTTGCGAAAGGTATAGACGCTACAGCGTCTGGCTATCCGGCATTGAAAGCAGCGTAGCCGCTCGCCGGAACAGGTTCGACACTCAAGCTGTCGTCCAGGCGAATGATTCCACTTTTTAACACCCGTGCGGTGATTCCGCCATGGCCGCGCACGGCCTGGAACGTCCCTTCGCCGAGGTTACGCTCCAGTCGCGCGCACGGCTGGCACCAGCCGGTGGTTTCGAAGATGGCCTGGCCGATGCGAAAGCGCCGGCCCTTGAGGCTGAACAGATTGATACCGCTGACCACCAGGTTGCGTCGCAGCTCTTGCGGCAACACCGGCTGATCCACCGGGCGGCCCATCAGTGAACCGATCACGGCCAGGTGTTCCCACTGAATCAAGGTGACTTGCCGTGCATTGCGCACGCCGGGACGGGCATGGTCGCCCGTCAGGCCGGCCTCCAGGCGTGCCTCCACGGCGTCGAGTTCAATCATGGGTGCATGGCCCTGGGGGCGCACGCCTATCCAGCGTACGCGGCCTTGCTGGGGCACGGCGGCAATCAGTTCCTGCAGTGGGCTCACAGGCTGATCCCGACATCGAACACGATGCTGCGCCCCAGATTGCTGCGCAGGAAATCCGGCGCATCGGGATGGGCGAACAGCACCCGGGCAAACGTCGGCCCCACCAGCGACAGCGAGCGCCAACCCTGGCGCAGGTATTCGGTCGGCGGCGGGAAATGGCTGTTGAGGTCCAGCACTTCACGCTTGAGGCTGGCGAAGGCGATGATGTCCAGCTCCCCCAGATCCATGCCGCGTTCGGTGTAGTTGTGGGCTTTCTTGCGCAGGGTCGGGGCCAGGCGCAGCAGGAATTCATTGGCCGGGATGCGTCGGGGCTTGGCTTCGCGGCGCACCAGTTGGCTCAGGGAGAAAGCGCTACGGCGGCGCTGCAGCTCGTCGCGCCATTCGTCATTGAGGCGACGGCCTTCGTCGAGGACAAAAAACACCTCGAAGTTGGCATCGCGAAACAATACGTCCGGCGGCTCTCCCGCAGGGGCGAACTCATCAGCGCGATAGGGCACGTTCAGCCCTTGCAGCAGACGCTGGCAGACCCAACGCTCACGCTCCCATTTGCGGGCATTGGACAGAAAAGCGTTGGCTTGCTCGGCCGCGATGGTCAGCAGGCGTAAATAATCGGAATCATCCATGAGCCCAAGCTTAGCGTTCAATTGCGACAAGCTGGAAGCGTTGCATTGATTTATGGCCGGTTAAGGGTGGGGTGTAGACTGCTGGCTTGAATCCTGAGGTGATCATGGAGTCTTTGATGCAAGGACAAGCCAGAGGAGTAGCGCCATGATCGGTGCCGAACTGCTGTCTGCGCAGACGTTGACGGTCGGCTGGCTGATTTATGTGCCGGTGCTGGCCTGGGCCGTAGCACGGGCGCCATGGGTGGAGCTGTTCACCGACAGCCGTCGCCAGCACTTGCTGTTCGGCACGGTCCTGGCCGTGTTCATGTTGTGGCTGGTGCGACGGGATTTCGATACCGGCGTCTCGTATCACTTCATCGGCATGACCGCCGTGACACTGCTGCTGGACTGGCCGCTGGCGATTCTCGGCGGCCTTTGCGCCCAGCTTGCCCTGGTGCTGCTGGGACGCCAGGACATGGCGGCGGTGGGTATCAACGGTGCGTTGCTGATTTTGCTGCCGGTGCTGGTGACCGAGTGCTGCGCGATCCTGGTGGAACGCGCCCAACCGCGCAATCTGTTCGTGTACATCTTCTGTTCGGGATTTCTCGCCGCCGCGCTTTCGGCGTTGTTGTGCCTGCTGGTGGGGCTTGGCCTGCTGTGGTACGACGGGGTGTTCGCCATGCCTTACTGGCTGGAAGATTTCATCGGCTACCTCTGGCTGATCATCTTTCCCGAGGCGTTTATCAACGGCATGGTGGTCAGTGCGTTGGTGGTGTTCAGCCCCGAATGGCTGGAGACTTTTAACCGTACGCGCTATCTGTCGGCCCCCTGGAAGGATGACGACAAGCCTTGATTCACATCAAGGCTGAGCAGCCGGGTGCGCTTCATGCTCTGGAAAAATTCCAGGAGCACAACCATGAGTGTTTATGAGTGGGCGAGACAAGAGATCAGGCGCAGCCAGGACGCGGCAGTGGAAATCGGCTTCGACCCGGGCCTTAGCCTGCGGGCCTTGCTCAGTGCGATCGTGCAGCAGAGCAAGGCGGTGCGCAGTGCTGAAGACCTGGCCGATGAACTGAGTTTCCTGGCGGAGAATCTCGACGATGAACAGGACTACGGTTTCATGCGGCCTTAAAGCGACAACGCGGTGGGGAAACTCATGGCTCCCTAGTGGCGAGGCTCGAACTCTTCGCTGAACAGGTCGTCCTCGGCATCGGGGCTGACCGGGATCTTGTGTTCTTCCGACGCCCAGGCGCCCAGGTCGATCAGTTTGCAGCGGTCGGAGCAGAAGGGCCGGAAGGTGTTTTCCGGGCTCCATTCCACAGGGGCGCCACAGGTTGGGCAATCAACGGTTGGGGTTTGGCTCATGACTGGCCTCCACGCAAAGTAAGGTAAAAGTGATGCAGGCGCTCGACCTCGCTGTGCAGCCAGGCGAGGTCGCGGTCATTGACCACCACGTCGTCGGCATGGCTCAAGCGATCCTGACGGCTGGACTGGGCCTTGAGGATCGCCTGGACCTGTTGCTCGCTGGTCTTGTCGCGCTGCAAGGTGCGTTCGATCTGTAGTTGTTCCGGTACATCGATCACCAGGATCCGCTGGGTCATGGCGTACTGGCCGGACTCGATCAACAGCGGCGACACCAGAATCGCATAGGGTGATTGTGCCTGGGCCAGATGATGAGCGATTTCCTCGGCGATCAACGGATGCAGCAGCGCCTCGAGCCAGCGGCGTTGCTCGGCATTTTCGAAAATCAGTTGGCGCAGGGCCGCTCGGTCCAGTGTGCCGTCGGCCTGCAATACGCCGGGGCCAAAATGTTCGGCGATCTTGGCCAGCGCCGGGCGTCCGGGTTCGACCACCCAGCGCGCCGCGTGATCGGCGTCGACGACGTGCACGCCCAGGTCGATAAAGTGCTGGGCCGCCGCGCTTTTGCCGCTGCCGATACCGCCAGTCAGGCCGAGAATCCAGGGTTTTTCTGCGGGGCTATTCATTGAAATCGACATTAGGAACCGACAGACTGCCAATAGAAGTCGGTTATTTGACCACCCCAGAGCAAGGCAATCCAGCCGGCAATGGCCAGATAGGGCCCAAAGGGGATTTGCGTCGATGTCGGAGCATCACGCAGGCGCAGCACAATGACCCCGATAACGGCGCCCACCAGCGATGACAACAGCAACGTCAGCGGCAGGATCTGCCAGCCACCCCAGGCGCCCAGCATCGCCAGCAGCTTGAAATCCCCGTAGCCCATGCCTTCCTTGCCAGTGATCAATTTGAACACCCAGAACACCGACCACAGCGCCAGATAGCCGGCCACGGCGCCCCACATCGCCTGATTCAAGGGGACGAACAAGCCGAAGCTGTTGACGATCAAGCCCAGCCACAACAACGGCAGCACCAGGGTGTCGGGCAACAATTGGTGCTCGGCATCGATCAGGCTCATGCCCAGTAGGCCCCAGGTCAGCACCATCACCATTGCGGCCTGCCAGCCAAAGCCGAAATACCAGGCGACGAACGCCGACAGGATGCCGCAGGCCAGTTCGGTCAGGGGATAGCGCCGGCCGATGGGCGCGGCACAACTGGAGCAACGACCGCGCAATGCCAGGTAACTCAATAGCGGAATGTTTTCCCAGGCCCCGATGCGGTGGCCGCAGTGCGGGCACTGGGAATGCGGCAGCATCAGGTTGTAGACCGGGCCAGGGGCTTCGGCGGGCAGGCCCAGCAAGTCATGGGCTTGCAGCCGCCATTCGCGCGAGAGCATCTTGGGCAGGCGCCACACCAGGACGTTGAGGAAACTGCCGATGATCAGTCCGAGCAACAACGCGGCGAGCACAAAGGCCAGGGGATACAGCGCGAAAAACTCAGTCAGGGGCATGTCAGATCGCAGAGCCGAGTTGAAAGATGGGCAGGTACATGGCAACCACCAGGCCGCCGACGACCACCCCCAGGACCACCATGATGAACGGTTCCATCAGGCTGGTGAGATTGTCCACCAGATTGTCCACCTCGGCTTCATAAAAGCTCGCCACTTTGTCGAGCATGTCGTCCAGCGCGCCGGACTCCTCGCCGATGGCGGTCATCTGGATCGCCATGTTCGGGAATATGCCTGAAGCACGCATGGAAAAATTCAATTGCATGCCGGTCGAGACATCCTGCCGGATGCGTTGTACCGCGCGTTTGAACACCACGTTACCGGTGGCGCCTGATACCGAGTCCAGGGCTTCCACCAGCGGCACGCCGGCCGCGAATGTCGTGGACAGGGTCCGGGCGTAGCGGGCCACGGCGGATTTGTACATCAGGGTGCCGATCAGCGGCAGTTTGAGCAGCCATTTATCGCGCCAGTCACGCAAGCCCTGGGAGCGCTTGAGTGCATGTTTGACACCGAAGAACGCCGCCACCGCGCCGCCCAGCAGCATCCACCACCACTGCTGCATGAACTCCGACAGGCCGATGACCATCACCGTGAAGGCCGGCAGTTGGGCGCCGAACCCGGAGAATACCGATTCGAACTGCGGCACCACCTTGACCAGCAGAATACCCGTGACCACGGCGGCGACGAGCACCACAGCGGCCGGGTAGGTCATGGCCTTCTTGATCTTGGCCTTGAGGGCTTCGCTTTTTTCCTTGTAGGTCGCGACGCGCTCCAGCAGCGTATCCAGGGCGCCGGCCTGTTCACCGGCGTCCACCAGGTTGCAGTACAGTTCGTCGAAGTATTGCGGACTCTTGCGCAACGACGCGGCGAAGCTGTTGCCGGCGGCGACTTCCTGTTTCACCTCGTCCACCAGCTTGCGCATGTTGGCGTTGTCGAAGCCTTCGCCAATGATGTCGAACGCCTGCAACAAGGGCACGCCGGCCTTGAGCATGGTCGCCATCTGCCGAGTGAACAGGGCGATATCCAATGGCTTGATACGCTTGCCCTTGCTGAATATCGAGGTGGACTTCTTGCGAACCTTGCCTGGGTTGATGCCTTGTTTGCGCAACTGGGCCTTGACCAGGGCCGGGCTCTGCCCAGTCAGTTCGCCGGTCATTTTCGTGCCTTTGCGGTCTTTGCCTTCCCACGTGTAAACGTCGGTTTTTATTGCCTTGACCGCCATGTTCAATCCTTGGTGACCCGGTTGATTTCTTCGAGGCTGGTGATGCCTTGCATCACTTTGAGCAGTCCCGAGGCGCGCAGGTCATTAAAACCGTCCTTGCGCATTTGCAGGTCGATTTCCAACGAGTTGCCCTCGGCCATGATCAGCCGTTGCAGTTCGGGCGTATTCCTGACCACTTCGTAAACCCCCACGCGCCCCTTGTAGCCGTTGTTGCACTGTTCGCAACCGACCGGCTCATAGATCGTGAACGAGCCGATGCGTTCCCGGGGGAAGCCTTCCTTGAGCAGGGTTTCCTCGGGAATCTCGATGGCCCTTTTGCAATGCGGGCACAGCTTGCGCGCCAGTCGCTGGGCGATGATCAGGTGGACCGCCGTGGCGATGTTGAAGCCGGGAATGCCCATGTTGTGCAGGCGGATCAGGGTTTCGGCGGCGCTGTTGGTGTGCAGGGTGGAGAGCACCATGTGTCCGGTCTGGGCGGCCTTGATGGCGATTTCGGCGGTTTCCAGGTCGCGGATCTCGCCCACCATGATCACGTCCGGGTCCTGGCGCAGGAACGAGCGCAGGGCCTGGGCGAAATCCAGACCCTGGCGCGGATTCACGTTGACCTGGTTGATGCCTTCCATGTTGATTTCCACCGGATCCTCAGCGGTGGAAATATTGATGTCCACAGTGTTGAGGATATTCAGCCCGGTATAGAGCGACACGGTTTTGCCAGAGCCGGTGGGCCCGGTCACCAGGATCAACCCTTGTGGTTGTTTGAGCGCCGCCATGTACAGCTCTTTCTGGTCCGGCTCGTAGCCCAGGGCATCGATACCCATCTGCGCGCTGGAGGGGTCGAGGATCCGGATCACCACTTTTTCACCCCAGAGCGTCGGCAGGGTGTTGACCCGGAAGTCGATGGACTTGTTTTTCGACAGGCGCATTTTCAGGCGCCCGTCCTGGGGTTTGCGCCGCTCGGAAATATCAAGGCTGGCCATGACCTTCAGGCGCGCGGCGATGCGGGTGGCCAACTGGATCGGCGGGCGGGCCACCTCTCGCAGCATGCCGTCGGTACGCACCCGCACCCGGTAGATTTTTTCATAGGGTTCAAAGTGCAGGTCGGAGGAGCCGCCCTTGATCGCGTCCAGCAGCATCTTGTTGACGAACCGCACCACCGGCGCATCGTCGGTGTCCTGGCCGGCGATGGAGTCTTGCTTGTGATCATCGATCGACTCGATGTCCAGGCCGTCGAGGTCGACATCGCCCATGCCTTCCAGGCCGGTGCTGGTGGATTCGAAAAACTTTTCGATGGCGTCGCTGAGCTTGTCGTCCTCCACCAGGATGGCTTCGGTGGTCAGGCCGGTGCTGAACTGAATGTCATTGATGGCCTGGTGGTTGGTGGGGTCGGAGATGCCCACGAACAGCTTGTTGCCACGCCGCCACAGCGGCAGGGCGTGATGCTGGCGCACCAGTTTTTCGCTGACAAGGCCGGTGGGTTGGGTTTCCTTGTCCAGGCTGTTGAGGTCCAGCAGGGCCACGCCGAAATGCTCCGAGGCAATTTCCGCCACCTGGCGACTCTGGACCAGTTTGTTCTGCACCAGGTAACTGACCAGGGGCATGCGACTGCTTTGGGCTTGTTGGTACGCCTGCTGCGCACTTTGCTCGGTGATCAGTTCGGCCAGTACCAATTGCTTGGCCAGACCGCTTAAGGCGATGTCATTCATGGGGATTCCGACGCGGACAGTTCATGACTTATAGCCTAGTCAAGCATCCAGACCAAACCAGCGGGGCGCAGTGACAAAAAACGTCAGATAGTGCGCTTGTTGGGGTAGGACATAGGGACGCGGCGGGTCGAAGTCCCTTGTCAGCGGGCGCGACAGGGTTGGCACATGCCATGCAATGGCCTCCTCAGGTCATGAGACTCCACCTCATGCTTTGGAGATTATCTATGAATAAGCAAAACGGTTTTACCTTGATCGAGTTGCTGATCGTTGTAGCGATCATCGGCATCCTGGCGACGTTTGCGTTGCCGCAGTATTCCAAGTATCAAGCGCGGGCGAAAGCTACGGCGGGGCTGGCGGAAGTCTCCGCGTTGAAGGTGCCGTTCGAGGACGTCATGAACCAGGGAACCAACCCGACGTTAGCCAACATCGGCGGAACATCGCCCACCAGCAATTGCACCCTGACCGCTTCAGGTACTGCAGCGGACGGAACCGGAACCATTGCATGCACCCTGCTGAATGCGCCAGCTCCCGTTCTCGGCAAGGCAATCACCCTTTCCCGTTCAGCAGCCGGTGTCTGGACCTGCGCTTCGACGGCCGTCCAGGAATTCTTGCCCGCCGGTTGCACGGGGGCCGCTGCACCCTGATTTTGGGTCTGGTTGAGCCGGTGGCGAGGGGCTTTTCCCCTTGCCCAGGAAAACCTCAACAATTCATAAACTTAGGGAGCGCCGAAAAAGCCGCAACTTGCATGTCCCAAATCAGCAGGCCATGCATTTTGCATGATTGTGAAAATTTCCGTTTCGCTTAACTAGTTGATTTTAAAAGAATTAATTAATTCGTGAAAACTGGCACAGCCTTCGCACTACTCCTGATAACCCTGCCGGGAAACACCTCCGGCAGTTTTTGAGAAAAACAGGAGTTACTCGTATGAAGAAGTTCGCTATCACTGCCGCAGCTGCCACCGCCCTGACTCTGACCATGGCTAGCGCTTTCGCCGAGACCACTCAAGCAACTCAGGCTCCGATGATGCTGGCTGCTGGTGAAGTGACAGAAGCCAAAGAAGACGTTTCTGATACCTGGATCACCACCAAGGTCAAAGCCGATCTGGTCACTGAAAAAGGCATCCCAGGTTCCGATATCAAGGTAGAAACCAATAAAGGCGTAGTGTCGCTGTCGTCGACTACTGTCCTGACCGACGCGCAAAAAGACACCGCCGTGGCGATTACCAAGAAAATCAAAGGCGTCCGAGACGTTTCGGCTGACGGCCTGAAATCCGAGTAAGACTCAAGGCTTCTCGCCTGGACCGGGAGAAGGCACGGCAAGCGGGCTGAGACATACGTTTGCCGTTGCTTTGGAGTTCATGCGAAGGCCACACGGAAGTGGCCATTACAGGCCCCCAGCATTCGTGCCGGGGGCCTGTTCTATTGCGCAATGGAAAAGTATTCAGGGACCCATCTGGGAAATCGACTGGCCGATTTCGCGAGCAGGCTCGCTCCCACAGTGGACAAGCTTCTTCGGCAAGATGCGTTCGAATGTGGGAGGGAGCTTGCTCGCGATTGGCGGCGGCACATCCCACGCCATCTCAACTGAATGACAGAACCGCTCAGCGCCCCCGCTTGCTGGTGATCTGCACCAACCGATTCCCCTCGAAACGCAGGTACTGGTACATGCCACTGTTGGGGCCGTAGGTCCATTCTTCCACCGGGTATTCTTCCCGGCGATTGACGCTGCGTTTGTAGCCCAGGTCATCCCGCGCCGCGGGTTGCCCGCATTTTTGCAGGACTTCGCTGGAGCGGTCACCGACGCTGATCAACTGGCTGCCACAGCGCAATGTATCGGCTGCCGACGTCTGGCCGCTGGCGAGCAGCAAGATCAGGCTAAGCCCGTACAGACGTTTCATCTTATTCGGCATCCAGATGCATGGGGGTGATCACGCGCCCGTCGCTTTCGGCCTGACCGAGGCTGGCGTCGATGAAATACACACGGTCATCGGCCAATTGCCCTTTGTCCACCAGGAAATCCTTGATGCTGCTGGCGCGCTCCTGTCCCAGCTGGCGCAACAGCACTTCGTTGCCACTCCAGAACGAGATCACGCCTTCGCGCAGTTTTTCCGTGCGCGCCTTTTTATCCAGTTGCGTCCATTCGACCGGTGGCTGGGTCTTGAGACGGGTGCGATAGATGCCTTCGAGCAGCGGTGCCTTTTCATCCTCGGGCACCTCCAGCAGCGAGGCCTTGGCAGGGACTTTGTCGCCTCTGCGCTGCAGCATCTTGTAGTAGTTGTACTGGTATTCGCGTTCCAGACGCTGGGCGGCGAGCAGCGGACCGTCGCTGCTTTGGGCGGCGGTGCCTTCGATCTCCAGGCGCAACTCCGGACGTTTACCGAGGGCTTCGGACAACTTGAGCAGCGTGCCTTCGTTGTCCGGGTTCAGTTCGCTTGAGCCCGGGGCGAATGACACGCTGCCCAAGTCTTGCGAGGCACCCCCGGCCACCAGCCCACCGATGAGTTTGAATGGCGCCTGGGCCGCCCGTACCACTAGGTTGCGCAGGGTTTGCCAGACAATCGGCATCACGCTGAATTGCGGGTCATTGAGGTCGCCGGAAACCGGCAGCTCGATGGAAATCCTGCCTTCGGAATCCTTCAGCAGCGCGACGGCCAGCTTGAGCGGCAGGCTCACGGCGTCCGGGCTGTCGACCTTTTCCCCCAACTGCAGTTGCTCGACCACCACTTTGTTATCGGCCAGCAACTTGCCTTTGGTGATCCGGTAGTGCAGGTCGAGGTTGAGTCGGCCCTTGCGGATGCGATAGCCGGCGAATTTGCCGGAATAGGGTGTCAGGGTCGTCAGTTCGACCCGTTTGAAACTGGTGGCGATGTCGAGGCTGGCCATCGGGTCGAAGGGGTTGAGCGCCCCTTTGATGGTGACAGGCGCGTAGCGGTCGACCTTGCCGTTGATGTCCACGGTGGCCGGCTTGGCCTGGCGGCTGTCGATGGTGCCGATCTGGCCGTTGAGCTGCTGGATGGCCGTGGCGAAGTTCGGCGTCAGGCTGAAGTCGGCGAAGTTGGCCGAGCCATCGTTGATGGCAATGCCGCCGACGTGGATGCCCAGCGGTTTCTCCTGGGATGCCGGTTTTGCCGGGCTGTTGTTCGTACCACTGTCGGCCGGTTGCGGGATCAGCAGGTCATCGATGTTGGTGGTGCGGTCTGGGTTGATCATGAATCGCGCGTAAGGCTGGTACAGGTTGACCTTGTCGATCGACAGGCTGTCGCCGTGCTGATAGTTGAGCCCTTCGAGCACCAACTGTTTCCACTTGATGAAGTCCCGGGTCCTGAGGGTATCGAGGGTGTGCAGTTGATCGACCTGGGCTCGACCGGTGACGGCGAATGCCAGCGGCTCGGTGCTCTTGAGGTCCACCGCCAGGTCGCTGCCGAGCATCCCGGAGCGCAGTTCCAGGCGAATGAACGGGTTGATGTAGGCCTGGGCGACCCGCAGGTCGATGTCCTGGGTCTTGACCTTGAGCCGGGCGGTGATCGGGTTCAGGTTGACCTCGCCGTCAGCCAGGATCTTGCCCTGTTTGCCTATCCCGGTATCCAGCTTGAGGGTAAAGGGGGAGCCGTTGAGGGTGTCGTAGTTCTGCAGGTCGAGGTTCAGCGGGCCGACCTCCAGGGCCACCGCCGGCTGCGCCTGACGGTCGGCCAGGTGCACCTGGTAATTGCGCAGTTGCACGTCCTTCAACAGCACCTGCCAGGGCTTGCTCGGTGCCTGGGGTTCAGGCTCGGGCGAGTCGGCGGCTGCCGGGGCCGACGCCGGTTCGACCTTGACCTGCGGTTTGGCCGGCTGACTGGCGAAGAGTTTTTGCCAGTCCAGTTGCCCATCCGCCTCGCGCGCGGCCCAGGTTTCCAGCTTCTGGCTGCGGATCTTGCCGACGATGACTTGTTGCTTGGCCAGGTCGACGGTTGTCTCACTCACATCCAGGCGTTCGAGCTTCGCCAATGGACGGCCATCCGGCGCCTTGATGGAGAAGGGGGCCACGCTGACGGCCACGTTGTTGAGCAGCAGTTCGGTGCCCTTGGCCAGGTTGAGCTTGTAGTCGGTACTCAGGTTCAGCACGCCGTTTTCCAGCACCAGCGGTACCGCGTCGCGTACGTAGGGCCACCAGACTTTCATCTGGCCGTCGGTGACTTTGATCTTGCCCTCGGAGGCGATCGGCGTGAGGCTGAAGTTGCCGGTCCAGTCGACCCGGCCGCCTTGAGGGCTGACGGCCACCAGGGTCATGTCGGCGTTGTCGTCGGGCAGTGTGCTGAGGTTCTTGAGCTCGAAATCAAGGGTGTCGTACAGAAACTCGATGGGCTCGCTGGGACGCAGGTCCTGAAAATGCAGGTAACCGCCCGCCAGTTTGATCCGGTCGATTCGCAGGGGAAACGGCTTGGTGTCGGGGTCGGCCGGGGTGGGTTCGCTGGCCGGCAGCTTGAACAGGCCCAACAGGTTCAACTGACCGTCCTTGGCGAACATGATCTCGGTCTTGGGCTTGTCCAGCTCGATATCGGTCAGGTGCAGGGCACCGGACCAGAGGCTGTCGAGCTGCAGGTTGGTGTACAGCCGTTCGAAGGCGACCTGCTCCTTGCCCGGTTCGCCGACATTCAGGCCCCAAAGCGTGACTTCGAGGCTGAAGGGATTGAGCTCGATACGCTGAATCTGGGCTGGCACCGTTGCATGGTCGGCCAGTTGTTGATTGGCGATCCGCAAGGCGACACCGGGTAATATCAGAAAACCCAGCAGGCTGTAGAGGGCCAGTACGGTCAACAGGGCGCCGAAAGCGCGAATCAATCCTTTGGGCATGTGCGGCTTCATCTGGTGTGAATTCGGAGTGCCTTGGAGTATGGCATGCGTTTACGGTTCCGAAGCCACTGTGATTTATCAGATTTGTCCGTTTTCGGCGTAGGAGTTGAACCGCTGGTTCAGAGCTGAAGGATCAACGTCTTGAGTGGCGGCTGCTGGTCCCGCGAGGGGAAATCGCTGCCGGGTGCCAGTATTTTCCATTCGCGCACCGGGCGGCCGGCCTTTTCCGCGCAGCGCAGCACCTGCTCGCGCCAGTCGTCCATGGAGACTTTTGCCAGGTTGTTGCAACAGATCAGCACGCCATTTTCAGCGGTGGTGAGCAGCGCCGGCTTGAGCAGGCTCTGGTAATCGCGCAAGAGGTCGACAGTGCCGAACGCGCTCTTGGCCCAGGCGGGCGGGTCGAGCAGCACCAGGTCGTACTGGCGTTGCTCCAGGCGCACATAACCTGGCAGCTTCTGCCCGCGTCGCTGGCTGATGGGCAGGCCGGCCAGTTGGCGGATGGCCGGGAAGTAATCCGATTGCACGAAATCCATGGGCGGCAGATCAGGGTTGAGCAAACCGTTCTCGCGCCCCACCGCCAGGTTGCCTTCGGCAAAGTCCAGGTTGCACACCTCGCGCGCGCCACCGGCCGCGGCGCTCAGGCCGACGCCGCAGGTGTAGGCGAACAGGTTCAGCACGCTTTTGTGACGGCTGTGTTCCTTGACCCAGCCCCGGGCGTTGCGCAGGTCGAGAAACAGCAATGGATCCTGCCCGGCATGGCGCCCGCGCACGCGGTAGTTCAGACCCCATTCATGGCCGACGAGGTCTTGCAGGGCGGTTTCGTCAGCCTGGTAAACGGTGTCCTGGCGGTCGACGCGCGAATTGCCCCGGGCGCGATCGTTGTAGACCAGCAGGGTGTCCAGGCCCAGGCACTCGTTGACGATACCGTGCAATTGCAGCAAGGCATCGCGTTCCAGTGACTGATGGAAACTTTGCACCAGCAATTGCGGGCCGTAGCGGTCGACCGTCAGGCCAGGGGCGCCTTCCTGGCTGCCATGGAACAAGCGATAGCAATCGGTGCCTTGCTGGTGCAATTGGCCGAGCAGGTCCTGACGCTGATCGAGGGCGGCGCGCAGCGCCTGATTCAAGGAAGACATGCCGGGCGCGCCTTAAGGAAATGAGGCGCGGGAGTTTAGCAGTTTCTGTGGCGAGGGGATTTGTGGGAGCAAGCTGTGCTCCCACAGTCCAGCGACGCAAGGACTCGATGCCTCAGGGGAACCGAGTCATTCGCTCAGCGATTAAGGCGCTTGTCGATCAGCCCCTCCACCACGCTTGGATCGGCCAGGGTCGAGGTATCACCGAGGCTGTCGAGCTCGTTGCAGGCAATCTTGCGCAGGATGCGCCGCATGATCTTGCCCGAGCGGGTCTTGGGCAGTGCCGGCGCCCACTGGATCAGTTCCGGTTTGGCGAAGCTGCCGATCTCCTTGCTGACGTGGTCCAGCAATTCCTTTTTCAACGCGTCGTTGGCCTCGATTCCGTCCATCGGCGTGACGAAAGCGTAGATGCCCTGGCCTCTGAGGTCGTGGGGGTAACCGACCACTGCCGCTTCGGCGATGTTGTCGTGCAGCACCAAGGCACTTTCTATTTCGGCAGTGCCGATGCGGTGACCGGAGACGTTGATCACATCGTCGATGCGCCCGGTGATCCAGTAATCGCCATCTTCGTCTCGACGGGCGCCGTCGCCGGTGAAGTAATAGCCGGGGTAGGGCTTGAAGTAGGTGTCGACCATGCGGGAGTGGTCGCCATAAACGCTGCGAATCTGCCCCGGCCAGCTCGCCTTGATCGCCAGCACACCGCTGCCTGCGCCATGGATTTCCTTGCCGGTTTCATCCAGCAACACCGGTTGCACGCCAAACATCGGTCGGGTGGCGCAGCCCGGCTTGAGCCGCGGCGCACTCACCAGCGGGCTGAGCATGATGCCGCCGGTCTCGGTCTGCCACCAGGTGTCGACAATCGGGCAGCGCTGTTCGCCGACCACGTTGAAGTACCATTCCCACGCTTCCGGGTTGATCGGCTCACCGACGCTGCCGAGCAATCGCAGGCTTTTGCGCGACGTTTCCTGCAACGGTCCGGCACCTTCGCGCATCAGCGCTCGCAGGGCGGTCGGCGCGGTGTAGAAAATATTGACTTGATGTTTGTCGATCACCTGCCAGAAGCGCGAACTGCTGGGGTAGCTCGGTACGCCTTCGAAGATCAGCGTGGTGGCGCCGTTGGCCAGCGGGCCGTAGACGATGTAACTGTGACCGGTGACCCAGCCGACGTCGGCGGTGCACCAGAACACTTCGTTGTCGCGGTAATCGAGCACGTACTTGAACGTCATCGCCGCTTGCAGCAGATAACCACCGGTGGTGTGCAGCACGCCCTTGGGCTTGCCGGTACTGCCGGAGGTGTAGAGGATGAACAGCGGGTCCTCGGCGTCCATCGGTTCCGGCGGGCAATCGTCGCTCATGTCGTGCATGGCCTGGTGGTACCACAGGTCGCGGCCTTCGACCCAGGCCACTTCGCCCTGGGTGCGCTCGACCACCAGCACGGTGCTGACGTTCGGGCAACTTTCCAGGGCCTTATCGACGTTGCGTTTGAGCGGTATGAATCGTCCGCCGCGCACGCCTTCGTCGGCCGTGATCACGGTGCGGCAATCGGCGTCGAGAATCCGGTCGCGCAGCGAATCCGGCGAAAAGCCGCCGAACACCACCGAATGCACCGCGCCAATCCGTGTGCAGGCAAGCATGGCGTAGGCCGCTTCAGGGATCATCGGCATGTAGATGCAGACCCGATCGCCTTTCTTCACGCCGCGGCTTTTCAGCACGTTGGCCAGGCGGCAAACATGGTGATGAAGTTTTTTGTAGGTGATTTCTGCCGATTCGGCGGGGTTGTCGCCTTCCCAGATGATCGCCGTCTGGTCGCCACGTGTCTCCAGGTGGCGGTCGATGCAGTTGGCGCTGACGTTCAGCTTGCCCCCGGCGAACCAGGTGGCGTCGCCGATCTTGAGGTCATAGCGCTGGACGGTTTGCCAAGGCGTCATCCAGTCGAGAAAGCGCGTGGCCTGCTCGCCCCAGAAAGCGCTGGGATGTTCGATGGATTCTTTGTAGAGCCGCGTGTACTCGTCCTGACTCAGTTGCGCAGCCCGGCGGACGGCATCGGCTTGGGGGTACTGGCTGATATCGAACATGACGGTTCCTTATTCTTGTTTTTGCGACAAGTCATAAAGATGCGCCGAGTAGCCGGAGGGTTCAAGTCATGTACAAATCAACTGTGGGAGCGAGCCTGCTCGCTATGGCGCTGTGTCAGTCAACATCTGTGTCAACTGATCCACCGCCATCGCGAGCAGGCTCGCTCCCACAAAGGTAACGCGGGCCTTGATAACTACTTGAGGATCAGCCGCGATGACGCCCGCGGAAGTAGTTGATCAAGCCCTGGGTCGAAGGGTCTTCGGCCGCGCTTTCTTCGCTGCCCACCAGACGGTTGTAGACGCCCTTGCCCAATTCCTTGCCCAGCTCCACGCCCCATTGGTCGAACGCGTTGATACCCCAGACCACGCTTTGCACGAACACTTTATGTTCATACAGCGCTACCAATGCGCCAAGGCGACGTGGGCTGATGCGTTCGACCACCAAGGTGTTGCTCGGACGGTTGCCCGGGATCACCTTGTGGGAGGCCAGTTTCTGCACGTCTTCTTCGCTCGCACCTTTGTCACGCAGTTCCGCTTCGGCTTCGGCGCGGGTCTTGCCCAGCATCAATGCCTGGCTCTGGGACAGGCAGTTGGCGTACAGCCACTGGTGGTGATCGGAAACCGGGTTGAAGCTGACGATCGGCACGATGAAGTCTGCCGGGATCAACTGGGTGCCCTGGTGCAGCAACTGGTGGTAGGCGTGCTGACCATTGCAACCGACGCCGCCCCAGATCACAGGACCTGTGTCGGTAGACACCGGCGTGCCGTCCTGGCGCACACTCTTGCCGTTGGATTCCATGTCCAGTTGCTGCAAGTGCTTGGTGATGTTGCGCAGGTAGTGGTCGTACGGCAGGATCGCGTGGCTTTGCGCGCCCCAGAAGTTGCCGTACCACACGCCCAGCAGCGCCAGTAGTACCGGCATGTTCTGTTCGAACGGCGCGCTCTGGAAATGCTGGTCCATGGAATAGGCGCCGGAGAGCAATTCCTTGAAGTTCGACATGCCGATGGCCAGGGCGATCGGCAAGCCGATGGCCGACCACAGCGAGTAGCGCCCGCCGACCCAATCCCACATCGGGAAGATGTTTTCTTCGCGGATGCCGAAAGCCACGGCGGCGGCGTTATTGCTCGATACGGCGATGAAGTGGCGGTACAGCTCGGCTTCGGAGCCGCCCTGGGCCAGGTACCAGGCACGGGCAGCCTGGGCGTTCTTCAGGGTTTCGAGGGTGTTGAAGGATTTCGACGAGACGATGAACAGCGTGGTCTCGGCGCGCAACTTCATGGTCAGTTCATGGAACTCGCTGCCGTCGATGTTCGCCAGGTAGTGACAGCGCACGCCTTTTTGCGCGTAAGACAGCAGCGCTTCGGAGACCAGTTCCGGGCCGAGGAAAGAGCCACCGATGCCGATGTTCACCACGTCGGTAATCGGTTTCTCGGTGTAGCCGCGCCACAGGCCGTCATGGATGCGCCCCACCAGATCAGTGATCTGGTTCAACACCTTGTGTACGTCGGGCATGACGTCGGCGCCGTTCACCAGCAGTTTATCGCCCACAGGGCGGCGCAGCGCGGTATGCAGGGCCGGGCGGCTCTCGGAGGCATTGACGATTTCGCCTTCGAACAGCGCCTTGATCGCGCCCTTGAGGTCGACTTCATTGGCCAGGCACACCAGCAGGTCACGGGTCTGGGCGTTGATCAGGTTCTTTGAGTAGTCGAGAAACAGGCCGCAGCTCGACAGAGTGAATTGATTGAAACGCTGCGGATCGGCATGGAACGCTTCGCGCATGCTGAAATCCTGCATGGCTTTGCGGTGGTCATTCAGCGCTTGCCAGGCAGGCAGAGCGGTCACGTCGTGAGGGGTTCGGTAATACGCCATCGCTGCGGGTTTCCTTTTTACTTGAACGACCTTTTGTACACTAAAAATTCCGGCATGGCCTCAGGGGGCGTCCGGACAACTGCGTCGACACGATCTATGGGCACAGGGCGACTACAGTAAACCTCGCGTTGCGATCTGTCTTGGCTTTGTCAGACCGTTTCCCGGTACTTTTTTATACAACAGGGGCGGGATTGGTCCGACAGACGGAAGCGCGGCGATGTTCCCTGGCACAAAGTCCCTATTCTGGGGAATGCCCGCTGTGGGAGCAAAGCGTGCTCCCCAAGCTTGCACACCGAGGGAGCGGCACAGGGTTCGGTCAGGCGACCTGAACCGGGATGGCATTGCTGGTGTGGCTCAGTTCGTTGCCCGGGGCCATGTACAGCATGCGGGGCTTGAAGTTGGCCAGTTCGGCTTCGCTGTAATGGGCGTAGGCGCAGATGATCACCCGGTCACCCACCTTGGCCTTGTGCGCCGCAGCGCCGTTGACCGAAATCATTCGCGAGCCTTCTTCGCCACGGATTGCATAGGTGGTGAAGCGTTCACCGTTGTCGACGTTGTAGATCTGGATCTGTTCGTATTCGCGGATACCCGACAGGTCCAGCCACTCACCATCAATGGCGCAGGAGCCTTCGTAGTCGAGCACGGCGTGAGTGACTTCGGCGCGGTGCAGCTTGGCCTTGAGCATGATGGCGTGCATGAATGTTTCCTCTGGTCGGGTCCGAACGGCGGGCAGTTTGCCCGAAGGCTCTGGAGGCAGCAATACACAAGAGATGTGAGAATGCAGTCTGTAAAACACCGTCTATCCCTTGTGGAAGCGAAGGCTGTGGGAGCAAAGCTTGCTCGCGATGACGCCGTCAAATTCAACACATATGTCGACTTTTAGACTGCTATCGCGAGCAAGCCTGGCTCCCACAAGGCCCCCATTGGGCTAGGGTGTTCAGGCGAGTGCGTCGAGGTCCAGGTGCAGGTTATCGATCAACCGGGTGGTGCCCAGGAAAGCGGCAACCAGAATCACCAGATCACGATCCTCGGCCGTGGCCGGACGCAAGGTACGGGCGTGGCGGACTTCCAGATAATCAGGACGCAAGCCGGCAGTTTCCAGTTGCTTGACCTGCTCGGCCACCAGCACCGGGAAATCCCGCCGCCCCAGCCTGATCGCCTCGGCAATCTGGCTCAGGCTGCGATAGACCACGGGGGCCACCGCGCGTTGTTCAGGGCTGAGGAAGCCGTTGCGTGACGACAGCGCCAGACCATCTTCGGCGCGAACGGTCGGCTCACCGATGATCTGAATCGGCATGTTCAGGTCATGGACCAGCGCGCGGATCACCGCCAGTTGCTGGAAGTCCTTCTGGCCGAACACCGCAAGGTCAGGCTGGACCATGTTGAACAGTTTGCTGACCACCGTTGCCACGCCCTCGAAATGCCCCGGACGGCTGGCGCCGCACAGGCCTTCGGACAGTTGCGGGACACTGACCCGGGTCTGTCCGGCCATGCCGTCGGGGTACATCTCTTCGACGGTTGGAGCGAACAGCAGATGGCAGCCGGCCTGGAGCAGTTTTTCCTGATCGGCAGCCAAAGTGCGCGGGTATTTGTCCAGGTCTTCGCCGGCACCGAATTGCAGCGGGTTGACGAAAATGCTCGCCACCACGAAGTCGGCCCGCTGCGCCGCTTTGGTGATCAGCGCCATATGGCCGCTGTGCAGGTTGCCCATGGTCGGCACGAAAGCAATGCGTTTGCCTTCGCTGCGGGCGCGGGCCACGGCGGCCCGCAGTTCGCGTACGGTTTTGACGGTGTTCATGCAGAAAATCCGTGCTCGACGCCAGGGAAGGTCGCCGCTTTGACTTCGGCAACGTAGGCGCCCAGGGCGGCCTGGATGGTCGCTTGCCCGGCCATGAAGTTCTTCACGAACTTGGGTACGCGACCGGTGATCGACAAGCCGAGCATGTCATGCAGCACCAGTACCTGGCCGTCGGTGGCGCTGCCGGCGCCGATGCCGATGACCGGGATCTTCACCGCCTGGGTGATTTCCTCCGCCAGTTCGCTGGGCACGCATTCGAGCAGCAACATCGCGGCACCCGCCTGCTCCAGCGCGATCGCATCGGCGCGCATCTGACGGGCCTGGTTTTCATTGCGGCCCTGAACCTTGTAGCCACCGAGGATGTTCACCGCTTGGGGCGTCAAGCCCAGGTGTGCGCACACCGGGATGCCGCGTTCGGCCAGCAGGCGAATGGAATCGGCCAGCCACAACGCGCCTTCTACTTTCACCATGTGGGCGCCGGCCTGCATCAGCATGGCGCTGTTGGTCATGGTTTGTTCGAGGGTGGCGTAGGCCATGAATGGCAGGTCGGCAAGGATCAGTGCATCGGTGTTACCGCGTTTGACGGCGGCCACGTGATAGGCCATCTCGGCGGTGGTCACCGGCAGCGTGCTGTCGTGACCTTGCAGCACCATGCCGAGGGAATCGCCCACCAGCAGCACTTCGACACCGGCCTCATTGCAGGCGTGGGCGAAGGTTGCGTCATAGCAGGTCAGCATGGTGATTTTTTCACCTTTTTGCTTGAGACCTTGCAGCGTGATCAGGGTAATAGCTGGCATGAAAAAGTCCTCATTAGGCGCCAGGGGATGTTCTCAATCGGTTTCCCTGACTGAGAACACCTCCTTGAACTACTGCGAGTAACGCGCATGATTCGTCATTTATACAGGCGCACCCTCTATGCGTGGTGCTTGTAAGGCCTGGATTGCGCCCTTTAGCGCCGCGTTGGCGGCGACGGGACGCCTATAGTCGTGAGGAGTACCCGGGAAGTCAATTGGATGTGTTACCGCCGGGTGTTACCGGGGTTACTGATGCGTTTCAGCGTGGGGGAGAGTCTCGAAAGTGACTGTAGGGTCCGAATCTTGTGGGAGCGAGCCTGCACGCGGTTGCGGTGTGTCAGTCGACATTTGCAATGGTTCAATCACCGCTGTCGCGAGCAGGCTCGCTCCCACAGGCTATCTACGTCAGTTGGAGGGCAAGCGTTCCAGGCCGACAAACGGGCACGCTGCAAGCAGGTCCTTGAGCAGCCTTCCATCGGCCAGGCGCAGGTCGGCGGGTGCCAGTTCTGCGAGGGGATAGAGTACGAAGGCCCGGGCGTGCATGTGGTAGTGAGGGACTTTCAGGCGGGGCTCGTCGATCAGGCGATCGCCGAACAGGAGAATGTCCAGGTCCAGGGTACGCGGACCCCAGCGCTCCAGGCGTTCGCGACCTTGCCCGGTTTCGATGGCTTGCAGCGCATCGAGCAGGTCCAGCGGCGCCAGGCGACTGTCCAGCGCCGCGACCGCATTGGTGTAGCGTGGCTGGCCAGGCAGCAGGGAGTCGCTCTGGTAGAACGCTGACACGCCCGTCAGTTGCGTGTCGGGCAGTTGCGCCAGCGCCTGGACAGCGCTGCGCAATTGTTCGGAGGGCTCGGCGAGGTTGCTGCCCATGCCGATGTAGATGCGCTCCATCGATTACTCGTCCGAAGCGCTCGGGACACCGGCACGTTTACGCTTGGCGCCGCTGCTGCGACGACGCTTGCGCGGGCCGCTGGCACCGTCGTCCTTACCACTGAGTTCGCGGATCATGTCGCGGCGCTCGCTGTCGTTGGCGTCCTGGTAGTCAGTCCACCATTCACCGAGGCCATCGGTTTGTTCGCCGGCGCTTTCACGCAGTAGCAGGAAGTCGTAGCCAGCCCGGAAACGCGGGTTGTCCAGCAGCAGGTCGGCACGTTTGCCGCTGCGCCGTGGCAGGCGTTCCTGCATGTCCCAGATTTCGCGGATCGGCATCGTGAAGCGTTTCGGAATCGCGATACGCTGGCACTGTTCGCTGATCAGCTCGTGGGCGGCTTCCTGCATGGCAGGGATTGGCGGCATGCCGCGCTCCTGCAGGCGCAGCACCCGGGCCGGGAGGGCAGGCCAGAGCAGTGCGGCAAACAGGAAGGCCGGGGTCACCGGTTTGTTCTGCTTGATGCGCAGATCGGTGTTGATCAACGCTTCGCTGATCAGGGTGTGGGTGTAGGTCGGGTTGTGCTCCAGCGCTTCGGCGCTGGCCGGGAACAGCGGGTCGAACAGTTGCAGGTCCACCAGCATTTCAAAGGTGTCCGCCGCGTTGCCCGACAGGAACAACTTGAGCACTTCCTCGAACAGACGGGCCGACGGGATTTCCCGCAGCATCGGCGCCAATTCGCGGATCGGCGTGGCGCTGTGTTTTTCGATGCCGAAATCCAGCTTGGCGGCGAAACGCACGGCTCGCAGCATGCGCACCGGGTCTTCCTGGTAACGCTGCTTGGGGTCGCCGATCAGGCGGATCAGGCGATTGCGGATGTCGTGTACGCCATTGGCGTAGTCGAGGATGCGTTCGCTGACCGGGTCGTAATACAGGGCGTTGATGGTGAAGTCGCGGCGTTGCGCGTCTTCTTCCAGCGTGCCGTAGACGTTATCGCGCAGGATGCGCCCGCTCTCGTTGCGCGAAGACTGGCTACTGTCTTCTTCTTCATCGTTTTGCGGGTGGTTGGCGCGAAATGTCGCCACTTCGATGATTTCGCGGCCGAAGTGGATGTGGACCAGCTTGAAGCGCCGGCCAATGATCCGTGCGTTGCGAAATTCGGCGCGGATCTGTTCCGGCGTGGCGCTGGTGGCGACGTCGAAATCCTTGGGCGTGATGTTGAGCAGCATGTCACGCACACATCCGCCCACCAGATAAGCCTGGTAGCCGGCGTTCTGCAGGCGTTCGACGATGTTCACCGCGTAACGGCTGAACTGGGCCTTTTGCAACGAATGCTGGCCACTGTTGAGCACTTCAGGCGTGCTGCGAATGTGTTGCGTACGACGCAAGGGAGAACGGAATGACTGGAACAGCTTCTTCAGCATGGGATGCACTGTTTGAAGGAATATTCGGCCAAAAACGAAGAGTGACCGCATGATGGGCGGGGATTCTAGCATTTAGTCGAGGGATGGTGTAGGACGGAGCAGTTTTGAGCTGCAAGCTTGAGCGACAAGCCTTGTAGGCTTTAAGGGAAGGGGAATGCCGGAAACCACAGGGGGAGCCGAAGCTCCCCCAGAATTAGTTGCGTGCTCTGTTTTTATTATTGATTTCGGGCTTCTTGTTTTTGTTGAGTGCCCGCGCCACGAGGTTTTCCCTGCGTGACACTCCCATTCGGGAGTCAAGAGCAAACGGATTGCTTTGGTCGCTGTGTTGCAGTGATCAATCGATCCAACCAGTTCAGGCACCTGTCTTGGGACAGTTTTATTGTTCTCGGCCTGGTTGTGGGGCAAGCCCCAAATACAACGCCTCTCCAAAAGAATCAGTTAGCTGCGCCTCTCGCCGTCTTGTTTTTATTGTGCGTGAGTCGATTCGTCTTATTTTTATTGTCGTTTACACGGTTTGTTATTGTTCTTGTACCAAAGCTATAGCAGGGTGCGTGCCAACTTTTGCGAACCCTAGCAAAGTCGGGGGGCTGGCGGGGTTGCTGGTTTTTTCGGGGCGAAAAAAAGCCGGGGTTTCGTTACCGTAAACCCCGGCTTCTGTTACGTGAAAAAGCTGAGGTAACAGTTTTTTCACAATGGGCGGTGTTACCCGCGCACCTCAGCTTTCGCTGGCGACCCCGGTCTTGCGGCGTGGGATACCCAGGCGCTGGCGGCGTTCCCACAGGCATTTGCGGCTAACCCCCAGCTTGCGCGCCAGTTCGGTCTCAGTCATGTGGTCCTGGTGTTCGAGGACGAAATGCTGGAAGTAATCTTCCAGGGACAAGTCTTCGGTAGGCTCGTGACTGGAGTTGTTGGCACCACCCTGTTGCGGGGCCAGGCCGATGAACTCGTCATCGTCCAGGTCACTGAGCTCGATGTCGATGCCTAGCAGGTCGGCCGAGATTTCCGGGCTCTCGCAGAGGATCACTGCTCGCTCTACCGCGTTTTCCAGCTCTCGAACGTTACCCGGCCAGGCGTAGTGACGGATGGCCTGTTCGGCATCCGGGGCGAACTTGAGATCGGTGCGGTTGACCCGCGCGCTCTGGCGGGCAAGGAAAGCATTGGCGATTTCGTTGACGTCGGCGCCACGCTCGCGCAGGGCCGGCAGCTTCAAGGCGATGACGTGCAAACGGTAATACAGGTCTTCACGGAACTGGCCGATCTTCGCCAGGCTCTTGAGATCGCGGTGCGTGGCCGCGATCAGGCGCACGTCGACTTTCTGCGACTGCACCGACCCGACCCGACGGATCTCGCCTTCCTGAAGCACCCGCAGCAAACGTGCCTGGGCTTCAAGGGGTAGTTCACCGATTTCATCGAGGAACAGCGTCCCGCCGTCCGCCGCTTCCACCAGCCCGGCGCGCCCGGCGCTGGCACCCGTGAACGCACCCTTTTCGTGACCGAACAGTTCGGACTCGATCAGGCTTTCCGGGATCGCCGCGCAGTTCACCGAAATCATCGGGGCCTTGGCCCGTCGGGACAGGTTATGCAGCGCACGGGCTACCAGCTCCTTGCCGGTGCCGGACTCGCCCTGGACCAGGACATTGGAGTCGGTGGGCGCCACTTTGCGGATCTTGCTGTACAAGTCCTGCATGGGCGGGCAGGAGCCGATGATGCCGATTTCGCCGTTATGGTTGCCGGCGCCGCCTTTGGTGGAGGCTGTCGCCTTGCTCGCCGGTTCCGGCGCATGGCTGGCCGCCGTCTGTCGGTCGCGCAGGATGCGGGCCACGGCCTGGAGCATCTCGTCGTGGTCAAACGGCTTGGCGATGTAGTCCACCGCGCCCATTTTCATGGAGTCCACCGCCGAGCGCAGGCTGGCGTAACTGGTCATGATCAGTACCGGCGTGCCCTGGCCGAGCTTGATCAGTTCGGTGCCGGGGGCGCCAGGCAAGCGCAGGTCGCTGACGATCAGGTCAAACGTTGGAATGCTGAAACGTTCTTGTGCTTCCTGCACTGAACCGGCTTCGCTGACCTGGTACTGATTGCGTTCCAGCAGGCGGCGCAAGGCGGAGCGGATAATTGTTTCGTCTTCGACGATCAAAATGTGCGGCATTGATTCGATTCTCTCGACGGTCTCAGTTCACAGCGGACGTCGCTTCGACATGACGCGGCAAGGTCACCCGTATACGGGTGCCGCGTTGGCTTTGTACATCGGCCGGGCTGTCGATGGTGATTTGTCCATAATGCTCTTCAACGATGGAATAGACCAGTGCAAGGCCCAGACCGGTGCCTTCGCCCGGGTCCTTGGTGGTGAAGAAAGGTTCGAACAATCGGTCCATGATGTTCTGGGGGATACCGCTGCCTTCGTCTTCGACGATCAGGTCGATCGTGTGTTCGCTGGCTTCGCTCTTGACCCGCACCGCGCTGCCCGCAGGTGAGGCGTCGCGGGCGTTGGAGAGCAGGTTGATCAGTACCTGGGCGAGCCGCTGGGGATCGCCGTCGACCCAGTGATCCGGGTCGCACAGGTTGAAGAATTGCACCTCGAAATTGCGCCGGTTCAGGGCCAGCAGACCAATGGCGTCCTGGGCCACTTCGGCCAGACAGACGGGCTCGTCGTTGTGCTGGTGGCCGCCGGCATGGGCGAAGCTCATCAGTGACTGGACGATACGCGACACACGCTTGGTCTGTTCGAGGATCTGGCCGCTGATTTCCGTCAGTTCGCCGTCGTCCTCGCGCTCTTCGCGCAGGTTTTGCGCCAGGCAGGCGATGCCGGTGATCGGGTTGCCGATTTCGTGGGCCACCCCGGCGGCCAGCCGACCGATGCTTGCCAACCGTTCGGAGTGGACCAGCTTGTCTTCGAGCATCTGAGTATCGGTGAGGTCTTCCACCAGCAATACCAGGCCACTGTTACCCGGCGCCAGCGGCTCGTCGATCGCCGCCTTGTGCAGGTTCAACCAGCGAGTCTGGCCGTCGAGGGCCAGGTGCTGCTTGTGCAAATGCTCATCCGGCAGGTCGATGAAGCCTTGCAGCAGGCCTTTCCACGGCTCACTCAGGGTACTCAGGCGTGAACCAACCACGCGCTGGGCGGCGATTCCAGTCAGTTCCTCCATGGCCTTGTTCCACATCAGGATTTCCTGGTCCTTGGCCAGGGAGCACACGCCCATCGGCAGTTCCTGCAAGGTCTGGCGGTGATAACGGCGCAAGGCGTCCAGTTCGGCGGCCAGGCCGGTGAGGCGCGAGTGGTAGTCTTCCAGACGGCTCTCGATGAAGTGGATGTCTTCAGTGACATAGTTCTCGCCGCCGGCCTTGTAGGGCAGGAACGTCTCGACCATGTCCTGGGCCACGCTGGGGCCCATCAGGCCGGACAGGTTGGCTTCGATCCGGTCCCGCAGGCGACGCAGGGCATATGGACGGCGTTCATCGAAGGGCAGGTAGAGGTCGCGCAGGGCCTGTTCGACTTCTTTTTGCGCGGCCTTGGCGCCCAGGGGCTTGGCCAGTTGCGTGGCGAACTCCTGGGGTGAGGCGGCGTGCAGTTCCCGGCGCTGAGGGCGGCGAACGTTGTCCACCGCGCAGGCTTCGGCGGCGCTGGCCTCTTCGCTGCTGGCGTTGGTGAACAGTGAAATCAGGGTGAACATCAGCACGTTCGCCGCCAGTGAGGCGATGGCCGCCATGTGCCAACTGGTGTCGTCGAGCACGTAGATCATGTTCAGCAACGGGATATAGAAGCCCTGCATGTTGCCCAGCAGTGGCAACAGCATGGCGACCAGCCACACCAGGATCCCCGCGAGCAGACCGGCGATAAAACCACGGCGGTTGGCTGTTGGCCAATACAGCACCGACAGTACGCCGGGCAGGAACTGCAAGGTGGCGACGAACGCGACAATGCCGAGGTTGGCCAGGTCCTGTCCGTCGCCCAGCATCAGGTAAAAGCCGTAGCCGGCCATGATGATGGCGACGATCAGTGCGCGGCGGGTCCATTTCAGCCAGCGGTAGATATTGCCCTCGGCTGGCGGCTGGTAGAGCGGCAGCACCAGATGGTTGAGCGCCATGCCCGACAGCGCCAGCGTGGTAACGATGATCAGGCCGCTGGCCGCCGACAGGCCACCGATGTAGGCCAGCAACGCCAGGGCCTTGCTGTTGGCGGCGATGCCGATGCCGAGGGTGAAATACTCAGGATTGGTGCTGGCTCCCAGCTTCAGTCCGGCCCACAGGATCAGCGGCACCGCCAGGCTCATCAGCAGCAGGAACAGCGGCAGGCCCCAGCTCGCGCTCACCAGCGAGCGCGGGTTGAGGTTTTCGGTAAAGGTCATGTGGTACATGTGCGGCATGACGATCGCTGACGCGAAGAACACCAGCAACAGCGTGCGCCACGGGCCTTCCTGCAGGGGTGTGTGCAGGGCGGCGAGGGCGGTCTGGTTCTGCAGCAGCCACAGCTCCAGTTGTTGCGGGCCATCGAATACGCCGTACAGGGCATAGAGGCCGACGCCGCCGATGGCGATCAGTTTGATCACCGATTCGAAGGCGATGGCGAACACCAGGCCTTCGTGTTTCTCCCGGGTGGCGATGTGGCGGGAACCGAAGAAAATCGTGAAGAGAATGATCAGCGCGCAGAAACTCAGTGCGACCCGGTGCTGCACCGGTTCGCGGGTGAGGATGCTGATGGAGTCGGCCACCGCCTGGATCTGCAGGGCCAGCAACGGCAATACGCCCACCAGCATGAAAATCGTGGTCAGCGCGCCGGCCCAGGTGCTGCGAAAGCGAAAGGCGAACAGGTCGGCCAGGGATGATAGCTGGTAGGTGCGGGTGATTTTCAGGATCGGGTAGAGCAGCACCGGTGCCAGCAGGAATGCCCCCGATACACCCAGGTAGCTGGACAGAAAACCGTAGCCGTACTGATAGGCCAGCCCGACCGTGCCATAGAACGCCCACGCGCTGGCGTAGACGCCCAGCGACAGGGTGTAGGTCAGCGGGTGGCGGATGATCGCCCGGGGGATCATGCCCCGTTCGCTGATCCAGGCGACGCCGAACAGCACTGCCAGGTAGGCTGCGCTGATCAGGATCATCTGGGTCAGGCTAAAGCTCATCGGCATCTTTTTGGCTCTGCAGGATGAAGGTCACGACGATCAGGATCAGCCAAAGCAGATAGGGCCGATACCAGGCACCCGTGGCGTCGATCCACCAATCCATGATGGCCGGGGAGAACAGATAAATCCCCACTACCAGGAGCAGGACCAAGCGATAGATGTACATCCCGGCCTCTCTTTTTTAAACGCGTGCCCGAAAACGTGCGGCGATGGTAACGGATGGGGGCCAAGCTGCAAGCGCCGTCAACGTATTTGCGCCTCTGGCAGGGTCAAAGTGCGCGGTATCTTCCCCGCATCCCAATGGCGAATGCCCCAGTCCAGCAGGTCCCGGGGGCTGGCGTCGACCCGTTCGGGGCCTGGCTGTTGGCCCAGCGCGCGCAGTGCCCGCAACAACAATGGCGTGGCCTGATCGGCCGCCAGCGGTGGCGAACGGTAGGACTTGCCGAGTTTGTGTCCGTCCGGCTGGGTGATCAGCGGCACATGCAGGTAGCGCGGTTGTGGCAAGCCAAGCAGCTCTTGCAGGTACAGCTGACGTGGCGTGGAGTCCAGCAGGTCGGCACCGCGCACGATATCGGTGACCCCCTGCCAGGCGTCGTCCAACACCACCGCCAGTTGATAAGCATAGAGCCCGTCGCGACGGCGAATCACGAAATCGCCGACTTCACGGCCCAGGTGCTGGCGGAACGGGCCTTGTACTCGGTCGTTGAAGTGATACGCCAGCTCGGGAACGCGCAGGCGGATGGCCGCGTCTTTGGTGTCGTGACCGGCGTTGCGGCACAGGCCCGGATAAATGCCCTGATACGGCTCCAGTTGTTTGCGCGAGCAGGTGCAGGCATAGGCCAGACCCTGGCTGAGCAGGCGATTGATGACCTGGTCGTAGGCCTCATGGCGCTCACTCTGACGGACCATCTCGCCGTCCCATTCAAACCCGTAGCTTTGCAGTGCCTTCAAGATTGCCGCTTGCGCGCCAGGCTCTTCCCGTGGTGGGTCAAGGTCCTCCATGCGCAGCAACCAGCGCCCGCCCGCAGCCCGGGCATCCAGATAGGACGCCAGCGCGGCGACCAGGGAGCCGAAGTGCAGGTGGCCGCTGGGTGTGGGGGCGAAGCGGCCGATGTAGGGGGCAGTGGCGGTCATAAAGCGAATGTTACTGGGTCCGGGCTGTTGGAATACATATCCTGCTGACGAAGCCACCCCTCTGTGGGAGCGAGCCTGCTCGCGATAGCGTCTTATCAGTGGGCATTGATGTGGCTGACCCACCGCTATCGCGAGCAGGCTCGCTCCCACAAGGGAACCGGGTGTGCGGGAAGTATCAGAAACAAAAAACGGAGCGTGTGAACGCTCCGTTTTTCGATGACAGCCCAGGCAATTTACTTGCCGACCTGTTTTTCCTTGATTTCCGCCAGGGTCTTGCAGTCGACACACATGTCGGCGGTCGGACGTGCTTCCAGCCGCTTGACGCCGATCTCGACGCCGCAGGACTCGCACCAACCGTATTCTTCGTCTTCGATCAGTTGCAACGTCTTGTCGATTTTCTTGATGAGCTTGCGCTCACGGTCGCGGGCGCGCAGTTCGAGGCTGAATTCTTCTTCCTGGCTGGCACGGTCGGCCGGGTCAGGGAAGTTCGCCGCTTCGTCTTTCATGTGATCCACAGTGCGGTCGACTTCCTGCATCAAGTCCTGTTTCCACTTGTTCAGGATCTTGGTGAAGTGCGCGCGCATGGGGGCGCCCATGTACTCTTCGCCAGCTTGCGGCACGTACGGCTCAAACCCGCTGAGCGACTGATTTTGATTCTGCTTTGCTTGGGTGGGCATGAATGGACCGCCTCTACTCTTGTAATCCACTACGCAGGATTGCTCCATCACCGACACCTGCCGGCCCTGCGGCTGCAAGCGGGCGAACTTACCAGATCAAATCGGGCCGCGCTACTCCCGGTTGTCGAGCCTGCGGTGGCCGGGGCTTGCAAAGCGTGGTCAAGTTCAGTCCGGTGGAGTGACAAACCTGCTCAATGCTTGATTCTAGTCAAGCCTGAGCCGATCGCTGGAGACATTTGCTGCAAGCGGCCGGGCCCTGAGTTCGTGCTCGCTTGCGCAGTTGTTTCTGGGTTGGCCGGAGAGTTAGGTAGAATCGGTTCTTTTTTACCAGAAGGAAGGCTAATGGCTCAGCCCTACAGTGCGCGTAGCCGCGCCATCGAACCTTTCCATGTGATGGCGCTCCTGGCCCGTGCCAATGAGCTGCAGGCCGCCGGGCACGATGTCATCCACCTGGAGATCGGCGAGCCGGACTTCACCACGGCTGAGCCGATCATCCAGGCCGGCCAGGCCGCGCTGGCGGCGGGAAAGACCCGTTACACGGCGGCCCGTGGCATCCCCGAGCTGCGCGAAGCCATCGCCGGTTTCTACGGGCAGCGCTACGGTGTGGACATAGACCCACGGCGCATCCTGGTCACGCCGGGCGGATCCGGCGCGTTGCTGCTGACCAGCGCGTTGCTGGTGGACCCGGGCAAGCACTGGCTGTTGGCGGACCCCGGTTACCCCTGCAATCGCCACTTTCTGCGGCTGGTGGAAGGTACGGCTCAATTGGTGCCGGTAGGCCCGGACGTGCGCTACCAGCTGACCCCGGACCTGGTGAACCGCTATTGGGACTCGAACAGCGTGGGTGCGCTGGTCGCGTCGCCGGCCAACCCGACCGGGACGATTCTCAGCCGGGACGAACTGGCCGGCCTGTCCAAGGCAATCAAGGGCCACAACGGTCACTTGGTGGTGGATGAGATCTATCACGGCCTGACTTATGGCACCGATGCCGCGAGCGTGCTGGAAGTCGACGACGAAGCTTTCGTCCTTAATAGCTTTTCCAAGTATTTCGGCATGACCGGCTGGCGGCTGGGCTGGCTGGTGGCCCCTTCGGCGGCTGTTGGTGAGCTGGAGAAGCTGGCGCAGAACCTTTACATCAGTGCGCCGAGCATGGCCCAGTACGCGGCGTTGGCCTGTTTCGAACCGGCGACAATCGAGATATTCGAGCAGCGCCGGGCCGAGTTCGCGCTGCGGCGCGACTTTCTGCTACCGGCCTTGCGTGATCTGGGGTTCGGCATCGCAGTGGAGCCGGAAGGGGCGTTTTACCTGTATGCCGACATTAGTGCATTCGGCGGCGATGCTTTTGCGTTCTGCCAGCACTTTCTGGAGACCGAGCATGTGGCGTTCACGCCGGGGCTGGATTTCGGTCGCCATCAGGCTGGGCACCATGTGCGTTTCGCCTACACCCAGAGCTTGCCGCGGCTCCAGGAAGCGGTGGAGCGAATCGAGCGTGGACTGCGGAGTTGGCAAGGCTGATGCTTTTTTCACCTGCGCTGGAAGAAGGCCGGCTGATTCGACGTTATAAGCGTTTTCTTGCCGATATCGAGACCGCTCATGGCGAACTGCTGACGATTCATTGCCCCAACACCGGTTCGATGCTCAATTGCATGGCCGAAGGTGCGCGAGTCTGGTTCAGTCGTTCCAGCGACCCCAAGCGCAAATTGCCCGGCACCTGGGAAATAGGCGAAACCCCCCAGGGGCGGTTGGCCTGCATCAATACCGCGCGAGCCAACCCGCTAATCGAAGAGGCCCTGCGTGCCGGGGTCATCAGCGAGCTGAACGGTTTTACCGGGCTCAAGCGTGAAGTGGCTTACGGTCAGGAAAACAGTCGTATCGATTTTCGACTGGACTACGACGAAGGCTCCGCCTGGGTCGAAGTCAAAAGTGTCACGTTGGGTTTTGACGGCACGACCGTGGCGGCGTTTCCTGATGCGGTGACCCAGCGGGGAGCCAGGCATCTGCGCGAACTCGCTCACCTGGCCCGGGACGGCGTGCGGGCGGTGCAGTTGTATTGTGTCAACCTGAGCGGGATCGACGCCGTGCGCCCGGCACAGGAAATCGACCCGCTGTACGCGGCGGCGTTGCGCGACGCTGTGGCCGCGGGCGTGGAAGTGCTGGCCTACGGGGTGACGCTGACGCCCGAGCAAATGTGGGTGGATCGGCCGTTACCGGTGCTGCTCGACCCAGATGCCTTGCTCGTCCTCCCGGCTCTCTAACGCAGCCAGGGACTGCCCGGCACAGGGGCCGGCGACGCATTCACCGCTTTCAATCAGAAACAGTGCGCCGTGGGTGGCGCACTGGATCAGGCTGGCGCTGGGGTCGAGAAACTCATCGGGCCGCCATTCCAGCGGTACGCCGCGGTGCGGGCAGCGGTTGAGATAGACATACACCTGGCCGGCGCGACGCACCGCCAACAACTTGCGCCCATCGAGGTCGAAACCGCGACTGCTGTTGTCGGGCAATTCGGCGCCGGTACAAAGAAACTTCATGTGGGTCTCTATGGTTATGAGTGGGCGAGTTTGTGTGGGAGCGAGCCTGCTCGCGATAGCGGTCGATCAGCCAGCAGCAATGGGTCGACACACCGCTAATCGCGAGCAGGCTCGCTCCCACAGAGGCAACCCCCCCAAAGGTTCATGCTTGACGTCCAAATGAAAGCAATTATCAAATGGCGCCTCCTTCGCAGGGGGCTGAGGATACTTTGCCTGCGGGGTTCATGCCCGGCCCTGTGAACATTTCTTCGAGGAAGCTGCCCGATGCGCCTGAATATCCGTGTTGTCACGCTCTGTGTTGTCATGTTAGCCAGCCAGGGCTTGGTGGCGGCTGAACTGCCGCAGCGCTGGGTCAGTGCCGGCGGGGCAGTGTCCGAATGGGTCAGCGCGCTGGGCGGTGAGTCGAAACTGGTGGGCGTGGACACCACCAGCCAGCATCCCGAAGCCTTGCGGGATTTACCCAGCATCGGTTATCAGCGACAACTCTCGGCCGAGGGGGTATTGAGCCTGCGTCCGCAGATCCTCGTAGGCACCGAAGAAATGGGGCCGCCACCGGTGCTGTCGCAGATCCGCAGCGCCGGGGTACAGGTTGAACTGTTCTCGGCCACGCCCGACCTGTCGACCCTTCAGGGCAATCTGCGGCACCTGGGTCAACTGCTGGGCGCCGAGGCCAAAGCCGCGCAGTTGTTCGACAGTTATCAACAGCAGCTCAGCCAACAGAAAGCTCGAGTGAGTAAAATCCAGCTTGAGCAACAGGCCCCCGGCGTGTTGCTGTTGGTCGCAAGCTCCGGCGGCAAGCCGATGGTCGCAGGCCTGGGCACCTCCGCCGATTGGCTGGTGCAGCAGGCCGGCGGTCACAACTTGGCGACACACCATGGTTACAAGGCATTTTCGGTGGAGAGCCTGGCCAGCCTGAATCCCGAAGTACTGGTGTTCGCCGATCGCGCGTTGAGTGGCGAAGAAGCGCGTGCGGCGTTGTTCAGGGAAAATCCGATTCTTTCCTCCACCCGTGCCGCCAGGGCCGGGCGCGTTATCGAGCTTGACCCGACACTGTTGGTCGGCGGGCTAGGCCCGCGGTTGCCGCAAAGTCTGGTGAAGCTGACGGCCGGTTTTTACCCGACCGAACCGGCCAAGGCACCATGACCCCTCTGGTCAAACCGCGCACCTTGTTCATTGGCCTGGCCCTGTTGTGTCTGCTGGCGATCTGGCTGTCCCTGGCCCTGGGGCCGGTGAGTTTGCCGCTGTTCGATACCTTGCGCGCGGCGTTGCGCTTGATGGGCTTGCCAGTGGCCGCCGAAGGTCTGGAGCAGGCCGAACTGATCCTCGGCCAGATCCGTCTGCCACGCACCCTGCTGGGGCTGGCGGTGGGCGGGGTATTGGCATTATCCGGGGTGGCGATGCAGGGGCTGTTCCGCAACCCGTTGGCCGACCCGGGGCTGGTCGGGGTGTCCAGCGGTGCGGCACTGGGCGCGGCGTTCGCCATTGTTGGCGGCTCGGCGCTGGGCGGCTTGCCCGAAGCGTTCGGCCCCTATGTGTTGTCGTTGTGTGCGTTCCTCGGCGGGCTTGGGGTTACGGCATTGGTTTATCGCCTCGGCCGGCGCAACGGCCAGACCCATGTCGCGACCATGCTCCTGGCCGGTATCGCCCTGACCGCGCTGTCCGGCTCGGCGGTGGGCTTGTTCACTTACCTGGCGGACGACGCGACCCTGCGCACCTTGACGTTCTGGAACCTGGGGAGCCTGAATGGTGCCAGCTATGCGCGGTTGTGGCCGCTGTTGCTGGTCAGCGTTGGCGTAGCACTCTGGCTGCCACGACGGGCCCGGGCACTCAATGCTCTGTTGCTGGGTGAATCCGAAGCAGCCCATTTGGGCGTTGATGTCGAAGGGCTCAAGCGTGAACTGGTGTTTTGCACGGCCCTGGGGGTTGGCGCGGCAGTGGCGGCGGCGGGCATGATCGGCTTTGTCGGGCTGGTAGTGCCGCATCTGGTACGGTTGATGGCCGGCCCCGATCATCGCGTTCTGTTGCCGGCTTCGGTGCTGGCAGGGGCGAGCCTGCTGCTGTTCGCCGATCTGGTGGCGCGTCTGGCGCTGGCTCCGGCGGAACTGCCGATCGGCATCGTCACGGCATTCATCGGGGCGCCGTTCTTCCTCTATTTATTGCTGCGAGGACGCGCCTGATGTTACGAGCGCAGAACCTGCACATCCAGCGGGGTCGCAAGACCGTGTTGGCTGATGTCAATCTTGATCTGCATCCCGGTCAGGTGCTGGGCGTGCTCGGGCCCAACGGTGCAGGTAAAAGTACTTTGCTGGCGGGGCTGTGCGGTCAATTGCCTCCTGCGCAGGGACAGGTCTGGCTCGATGATCGGCCTTTGTCCCAGTGGGACGGCGCCGAGCGTGCCCGCCGCCTGGCGGTATTGCCGCAGTCATCGACCCTGGATTTTGCCTTCCGCGTCGAGGAAGTAGTCGGCATGGGGCGCCTGCCTCATCAGTGTGGTCGAGTGCGTGATGAGCAAATCGTTGCCTTGGCGTTGCACGCTGCAGACGCGGCGCATCTGCACGGTCGCAGTTACTTGGCGCTGTCGGGCGGCGAGCGTCAGCGGGTGCACCTGGCGCGGGTCTTGGCACAGTTGTGGCCAGGGGAAGCGGGGCAGACCCTGCTGCTCGACGAACCGACCTCGATGCTCGATCCACTGCACCAGCACACCATCCTGCAAGCGGTGCGTGAGTTTGCCGATCGCGGCGCGGCCGTATTGGTGATCCTGCATGACCTGAACCTGGCAGCGCGTTATTGTGATCGCCTGTTGTTGCTCGCGTCCGGCCGGCCGGTGGCCCTGGACACGCCGCAACAAGTGCTGCGCCCGGAACCGCTCAAAGCAGTGTTTGGCCTGGAAGTGCTGGTGCAACCCCATCCGGAGCGCGGACATCCATTGATCATCGCCCGCTGAGGGTTGCCTGAGGATGTAGACGTGCGCCTGATCCTGATTCTGGCATTGAGTGTGCTGACGGCCTGTCAGAGCACTGCGCCGCCCCCGGTCGACGGGCAGATCCTTGATTTGCACAGTGGCCGGGCCATCACGCCTCAAGCGTTGATCGAGCGTCTGGCACGGGCGCCGCGAGTGGTGGTCGGCGAGCAGCACGACAATCCGGATCACCACGCGCTGCAGCTATGGCTGCTTCAGGCCCTGGCCGCGCAACGGGCCCAGGGCAGCCTCCTGCTGGAAATGCTGACACCCCACCAGCAGCCTCGTGTTGATGCGGTCCGCCAGTTACCTGCCTTGCCAACTGATCTTCCCGGTGCCCTGGATTGGTCGCCGGGATGGGACTGGAGCCTGTATGGTCCGGTCGTGGAGTTTGCCCTGACGCAACGCTATCGGTTGTTGGCCGCCAATCTGGACGCCGCCGAGATCCAGCGCGTCTACCGGCAGGCGCCGGACTTGCGAGGCGCCCGTGCGAATGCGGCAAGTGTGAAGGATCAGTTGCTGGAGCAGATTCGCCAATCCCATTGCGGCCTGCTGCCCGAATCTCAGATGCCGGCGATGCTGGCTGTCCAGCAACAACGTGACCGACGCATGGCCGAACGTCTGCTGGCTGCGCCATTACCTGCGTTATTGTTCGCCGGTGCCTGGCATGGACGGAAAGACGTTGGGGTGCCGCTGCATGTGCTGGACTTGGGGGCCAGTGAGGCGCCGACCGTCCTGATGCTGGCCGAGGAGGGCAGCGAGATGACATCGGTCATGGCAGATTACGTGTGGTACACCAAGGCCACTCCCCCTCAGGATTACTGCGCGCAGATGCGTGAACACAGCGCATTTCCTCCAGACAAAAAAAGACCCGACAAAAGTCGGGTCAAATAACCGTGATTAGCCTGATGAGGAGATATCTGAGAGTCCGAACCAAGGGCTTTTCAAATATCGACCAGTCTCGCGACCGGATGCGCTAATCATAGCGATTCTCATTACCATGTCAAACGTTGTTTTTTGGATTGGCCCAAATAACTTTCAAGCGCAGGCCGTGTGGCGACAAACAAGGAGAATGGTCAGGCTTTGTGACGCGTCGAAACGGCGTCCAATTGTTTGTTCAAGGCTTCCTTGCGTTCGGCGGGGATGTCATTCCAGTGCACATCCATCAATGCGCCCTCAATGGCATAGAGCAACACCTTCGAAGCCCGGAACCCGCGAGTGCGTACTGCGCGATAGGCATCAACCGCTCCGAGGCGGCGCAGATCCGAGGCGCTGTGGATGCCCACGGCATGCAGCCACTGGGCTGATGTCTTGCCCAGGTTCTTCAGGTGTTGCAGTTCATCATTCATCGAACCTCCTTGCGACGGCCGACTGGTGCAGTGGGCAAGCTTCTCAGGAGTGTAGCGGTCAGTAGGAAAAACGTGATTCTTTGGTGGGATTTGAAGCAAAAGCTTCTAATGCATTACGCACGATAGGTGGGGGCGCGCGGCAAGATGCAGCGTCCAGCGCAGGCAGGGGCGCTGGAGATCAATTGGGTTGACGGCAGATTCGGCCCGATTCAGCGGGTGCGGTAGCGCAGCCGGGTGCCAAAGTTCATCGACATCAGAATTTCGTCGGCAGACAGTTCTGCCGGGAAATAGGCGCCCGATATTTGCGCATGGGCCAGGCTGGCACCTTCCAGGGACGACTTGCGAAAATCGATGCCGCGCAAATCCGCGGAGCGGAAGTAAGCGTCGGTGAAATCCACGTCGTCGGCATTGAGCTCTCGCAGATCCAGACCGCGAAAATCGCCGCCACGCATATCAACCGGGCCGTGTGGCCGTTCGTTGTTGAAACCGGCAATGTCGTCTTCGCGCAGCAAAGCATAAAGCGGGGTACTGAGAAGCTTGGGTAGGCTCATTTCATATCACCTGTTGGTTTTATGACGCCAGTATAGTGCCACTGTTTGACGGCCGTGAAGGGTGGGCAGACTCCACGGCCGAAATAGTTTTTTACAGGCCTGGCAAGCGTTGACGAATCTGCGCGACCACGATGTCGAGCGTGCCGCTTTCATTGGTCTGGACCCGTTTGCTGCACAGGATTTCCGCAGGGGTGAGTGCTTCGCGGCTGGCCTGTTGGGCGGCGATAACGGCCAGATTTGCGTCGGACGGATCTGTCTGATCGGCCTGACGCTGCGCCAGCCTGCTTTCGATAACCGCTTGTGGCGCATTGCAATCGAGGATTAGGAACGGAGCGCCCTTGGCCTCGGCAACTTTCGCCGCCGCATCGCGCTGATCGTGTTTGAGGTACGTGGCGTCGATCACTGCTGGGAACCCGGCATGCAGGATGACACCAGCGATTTCATGCAAGCGGGCATAAGTGGCGTCGCTGGCGCCGCTGCTATAGATGCCGGCTTGTGGATCATTGGGCACTTGCTGCTCACCAAACAGACGCTTGCGCTCAACGTCCGAGCGCAAGCGAATGGCGCCCAGGGCTTCCACCAGGCGCATCGCGACATGGCTTTTGCCAACGGCCGAAACGCCGTGGGTGATGGCCAGAAAGCGCGAGGGAATGGTGCTGTAGCTTTCGGCCAGGTTCGCGTAGTTGCGGTATTGGCGCAGGGTTGTGGCGCGCTGCACCGGGTCGGCTTCGGCCGGCATGCTGAACAGCGCGACCTTGGCGCGGACCAGGGCGCGGTAGGCTTTGTAGAAGTTCAGCAGCTCCAGGCCTTGATAGTCGCCGGTCAGCTCCAGGTATTGGCTGACGAAACGTCGCGCCAGCGACTTGAGGCCGCGGTCTTCCAGGTCCATCGCCAGGAATGCAGTGTCGGCATAGACATCGGTGAAGCGGAACGGCTCGTTGAACTCAATGCAGTCGAAAATCACTACCTTGCCATCGATCACCGTGGCATTGCCCAAGTGGATGTCACCGTGGCATTCGCGGATGAAACCTTCAGTCTTGCGTTGAGTGAACAGCGGTTTGAGGCGTTCGAAGCTGCTTTCGGCCCAGGCTTGCAGGGCTTCGAGTTGCACCAGGTCAGCCTTGTCACTGAGGAACGGACGAATCTGTTCGAAGTTCTGCCGCACCGGTGCCATAACGCTGTCGGGGGTGCCGGCGGCGTTTTCGGCAGGCACGGTGGGCGTGGAGAGATGGAAACGGGCGATCTGCGCGGCCATTTCGTCAACGTGCGCGGTGGTCAGTTCGCCGTTGGCCTGGAGCGTGCTGAGCAGTTGGCTCTGGGGGAACTGACGCATCTTCAGGGCGTATTCGATGGCCGGACCTTCGCCACCCAGTTGTGGCGCTTGCGGGGTGCCGGTAATCGGCATGACTTCCAGGTACAGATCCTGGGTCAGGCGCTGGTTCAAGCGCAGTTCTTCCCCGCAGAAATGCTTGCGTGCCTCGAGGCTGGTGAAATCAAGGAAGCCGAAATTGACCGGTTTTTTGAATTTGTAGGCATACGGCCCGGTGAGCAATACCCAGGAAATGTGGGTCTCGATGACCTGGAACCCTTCGACGGGATGCGGATAGAGGGCCGGGTTTTGCAGGGCAGCGATCAGGGACTGGCTCACGGGCGATCCTTCAGAGACTGGGAAAATTCAAGGCCGTCATTATGGCGGCAAGCCGCGTTAACGCAAACAGGAGGGGGCCGTTGTGTGGTCATGTTGAACCGCGGCAAAGTGCGTATAATCCGCCGCCATGACTCGTACCCGATCCCCCCGTACCCCCAAGAAACCACCCGCCAGTCGCTTGCGGCCCTGGCTGGGCTGGGCCCTTAAACTCAGCCTGGTGGGCCTCGTCGTGCTCGCTGGCTTTGCGGTCTACCTCGATGCCGTGGTCCAGGAGAAGTTCTCCGGCAAGCGCTGGACCATCCCGGCCAAGGTCTACGCCAGGCCCCTGGAGCTGTTCGTCGGACAAAAGCTGAGTCGGGACGATTTCCTGACCGAGCTCGATGCTCTCGGCTATCGCCGTGAAAGCGTTGCCAATGGCCCGGGTGCCGCGTCCGTCAATGGCAATACCGTCGACCTCAATACCCGCGGTTTCCAATTTTATGAAGGCATGGAGCAGGCGCAGGCGGTGCGAGTGCGCTTCTCCGGCGACTACGTCGCTGCGCTGACCGGTGCCAACAATGCGAAGCTGTCAGTGGTGCGCCTTGAACCGCTGCTGATCGGTGGCCTCTACCCCAAGAACCTTGAAGACCGGATCCTGATCAAGATCGACCAGGTGCCGCCGTTCCTGCTCGATACGCTGATCGCTGTCGAGGACCGCGATTTCTACCATCACTTCGGCGTCTCGCCCAAGTCGATTGCCCGGGCCATCTGGGTCAACACCTCCTCGGGCCGTATGCGCCAGGGCGGCAGTACCCTGACCCAGCAATTGGTCAAGAACTTCTATTTGACCAACGAGCGCAGCCTCAGCCGCAAGCTTACCGAAGCCATGATGGCGCTGTTGCTGGAGCTGCACTACGACAAGCGGGAGATTCTCGAGGCGTATCTCAACGAAGTCTTCGTCGGCCAGGACGGCCAGCGAGCGGTTCACGGTTTCGGCCTGGCCAGCCAGTTCTTCTTCAGCCAGCCGCTGTCCGAGCTCAAGCTGCATCAGGTGGCATTGCTGGTGGGGATGGTGAAAGGGCCGTCCTCCTATAACCCGCGGCGTAATCCGGAGCGCGCCCTCGAGCGGCGCAATCTGGTACTCGACTTGCTGCAACAGCAAGGCGTGGCGACGGCTGAGCAAGTCGAAGCGGCGAAGAAGATGCCTTTGGGCGTGACCAAGCGCGGCAGTCTGGCCGACAGCTCGTTTCCTGGTTTCATGGACCTGGTCAAGCGTCAACTGCGTGAAGACTACCGCGATGAAGACTTGACCGAAGAAGGCCTGCGGATCTTCACCAGTTTCGACCCGATCCTGCAGATGAAGGCCGAAGCATCGGTCAATGACACCTTCAAGCGACTGGCCGGGCGCAAGGGCTCTGATGAAGTGGAAGCCGCGATGGTGGTGACCAACCCGGAAACCGGCGAAGTCCAGGCCATGATCGGCAGTCGGCAGGCCAGTTTTGCCGGTTTCAACCGGGCGCTCGATGCGGTCCGCCCGATCGGCTCCCTGATCAAGCCGGCGGTCTACCTCACCGCCCTGGAAAAGCCGAGCCAGTACACCCTGACCAGTTGGCTGTCCGACGAGGCGTTCTCTGTCAAGGGCGCGGACGGCCAGGTGTGGAAGCCGCAGAATTATGATCGCCGCTCCCACGGTACGGTGTTCCTGTACCAGGGGCTTGCGCATTCCTACAACCTGTCGACGGCTCGCCTCGGGCTTGAAATCGGCGTGCCGAATGTCCTCAAGACCTTGGCCCGCCTGGGTGTCAGTCGCGAATTCCCGGCATTCCCATCGATGCTGCTGGGAGCCGGTGGCCTCACGCCGATTGAAGTGGCAGCCATGTACCAGACACTGGCCAACGGTGGCTTCAACACGCCGATGCGCGGCATTCGCAGCGTGCTTACCGCCGACGGCGAGCCGCTCAAACGCTATCCGTTCCAGATCCAGCAGCGTTTTGATCCCGCGTCCATTTATCTGATCCAGAGCGCCATGCAACGGGTCATGCGTGAAGGCACCGGCAGTTCGGTTTATAACGTACTACCGCGTAACCTGACCCTGGCGGGCAAGACCGGTACCAGCAACGACTCGCGCGACAGCTGGTTTGCCGGTTTCAGCCAGGACCTGCTGGCAGTGGTCTGGCTCGGCCGTGACGACAATGGCAAGACCCCGTTCACTGGCGCCACCGGGGCATTGCAGGTCTGGACCAGTTTCATGCGCAAGGCCGATCCGTTGCCGCTGGACATGCCGCAACCAGACAATATCGTTCAGGCCTGGGTGGATTCGCGCACTGGCCAAGGCTCCGACGCCAGTTGCCCGGGCGCGGTGCAGATGCCGTATATTCGCGGCAGCGAACCACCACCCGGTGCAGCCTGTGGCATTCCAAACCCCGCCGAATCGGTCATGGATTGGGTCAAGGACTGGATGAATTAAGCAAAGAGGGTTTCAAGTGAACAAGTGGTTGATTCCAGCGGTTACGGCCGTGGCATTGCTCAGCGGTTGCTCTACCGTACAACGCGGTTCGATTCCGGTTGTCGATTCCGGCACTGCCGTTTCCAATAGCGAGCGGGTCTCGGCCAATGGCGGTTTCCGTCAAACGACGGTGCAGCGGCCGGTGCAGGGACAGGTCCAGGCGATTCCCCAGGGCGATACCGGTGTCGTCGTGATGGTGCCCGGTGGCGGCGCCACGACGTCGGCACCGATCAGCAGCACACCGATCACGCCAGGGCCGATCACGCCGGGCCCTATCGATACTTCACCAATCGACCAGGGCAGCTTCAACATGCCTTCTGCACCGAGCAGCATTCCCTCGACCAGTTCGGGAGGCCTGTCCGCTGATGAACAATTGGACGGTCCAGTACTGGCATTGCTCACCACAGCCCAACAGCAACAGGCCGGTGGTGACCTCAATGGTGCGTCCTCCAGCCTTGAGCGAGCCCAGCGTGTTGCGCCGCGTGAACCCCAGGTTCTCTATCGCCTGGCCCAGGTGCGCATGGCCCAGGGCGATGCGCCGCAAGCCGAGCAACTGGCCCGCCGTGGCCTGACATTCGCCAACGGTCGTCCGGCGCTTCAGGCCAGCCTGTGGGAATTGATCGCTCAGGCCCGTGAGAAACAAGGCGACTCCGCCGGCGCGGCATTGGCCCGTCAGAAGGCCAAGGTTTCGCTCTGATGGATACGCGTTTTCCCAAGATCGCCGATCAGTTGCTGCTGATTGAGCGCGAGTTGCGGGTCCAAGGCTGGTGGAGCAGCGTTTCGCCATCGGCCGAGGCGTTGGCCAGTGTCGAACCGTTCGCGGTCGACACGCTGGACTTCGAGCAATGGCTGCAATGGATTTTCCTGCCGCGCATGAAAGCCATCCTGGAAAATGACCTGCCGCTGCCCAACGCCTCGGGCATCCTGGAGATGGCTCAAATGGTCTATGCCCAGCGGCCGGGGCAAGGCGTCGAGTTGCAGCGACTGTTGGCGCAGTTCGACCAATTGATCAGCGACGTTAACTGACCGCCATTTATTGGCAGTGCTCCTCGATCTGCTTGCGGGTTTCGTCGATGCGCTGGCGCCGCTCCTCTTCTGTGAGGCGGCGCATTTCCCCTTCCACATCCTCGCGTACCCTCGGGTTGTTCTGCAGTTGCGCCAGATTGGTCCGAGTCTGTTCGCAGAAGGCCTTGAGCTGGGCTTGCTGCTCGGCAATCTGTTGCTTGACCTGTTGGTCAATCGCCTTCTGGTCGCCAATGACCCCGGCAGGCGGGGGGGCTGCTGGCTTGGCGGCGGAAGGGGAGGACTTGATCACCGTTGTGGCCTGTCCTCCAGGCGGTGGCTGGGAGCCAAAGTGGGTAACCCCTTGGGCGTCCACCCATTTATAGACCTGACCGGCCATGCACATCGGGCTCAGGCCAACCAGCAGGCTGGCCGTCAAGAAGAACATTCGCATGCTGTTTCCTTGTCATGGGTTGCGCAATTGAAGCTAACACAGTTGCTGTTTAAAGGTTTTTTCTTGCGTTCTCATGCGCTTACTTCGAATAAAGCACATTGACGGCTTGACTTGCAGAGGGCGAAACAGAAGAATCCAAAGTCCGCTGTAGAGGGACTGCCAGAAGCAGGCCCACTCGGCAGATCATGAGGCGCACATCCGCGCCGACCTGTTACACCCGCAACGCGTTACCTCGCGCTGGGTGGGAAAGGCCCGCAACACTTGGGACGATCCCAATACTTGCTCAGTCAGTGCTGACGTAGTCGGCGACCACCGTCGCTCATGCTCTGCCGAGAAGTAAACCTATTAAGACCCGTCCCTTTTTGTGGGCCGGTATTCTGGCGTTTTAGAGGTGAACAACGTGGAGCTTTTATCTGGCGGTGAGATGCTCGTCCGCTTTTTGCGTGACGAAGGCGTCAAATATATCTACGGGTACCCCGGTGGTGCTCTTCTTCATGTCTATGATGCCCTGTTCAAAGAACCGGAAGTGACCCACATCCTGGTTCGTCATGAGCAAGCGGCGACCCACATGGCTGACGGATATGCCCGTGCCACCGGTAAAGCCGGCGTGGTCCTGGTGACTTCCGGCCCTGGCGCCACGAACGCCATCACCGGTATCGCCACGGCGTACATGGACTCTATCCCGATGGTGATCATCTCCGGTCAGGTGCCCAGCACCATGGTCGGCACCGACGCGTTCCAGGAAACCGACATGATCGGTATTTCCCGGCCGATCGTGAAGCACAGCTTCATGATCAAGCACGCTTCGGAGATCCCGGAGGTCATGAAGAAGGCTTTCTACCTGGCTGAATCCGGTCGTCCGGGCCCGGTTGTGGTCGATGTCCCGAAAGACATGACCAACCCGGCCGAGAAGTTCGAATACATTTTCCCCAAGAAAGCCAAGCTGCGTTCCTACAGCCCGGCTGTGCGCGGTCACTCCGGGCAAATCCGCAAGGCAGCCGAAATGCTGCTGGCGGCCAAGCGTCCGGTGCTGTACTCGGGTGGCGGCGTTATCCTCGGTGGTGGCTCCGCGCCGCTGACCGAATTGGCGAAAATGCTCAACCTGCCGGTCACCAATACGCTGATGGGGTTGGGCGCCTACCCGGGCACTGACCGTCAGTTCATCGGCATGCTCGGCATGCACGGCAGCTATACCGCCAACCTGGCGATGCACCATGCCGATGTGATTCTGGCGGTCGGCGCGCGTTTCGACGACCGTGTCATCAACGGCCCGGCGAAATTCTGCCCGAACGCCAAGATCATCCATATCGACATCGATCCGGCGTCCATCTCCAAGACCATCAAGGCAGACGTGCCGATTGTCGGTCCTGTGGAGAGCGTGCTGAGCGAAATGGTCGCCATCCTCAAGGAAATCGGCGAGGCTCCGAACAAGGAGTCCGTGGCCAGCTGGTGGAAGCAGGTTGATGAGTGGCGCGGTGATCGTGGCCTGTTCCCTTACGACAAGGGCGACGGCAGCGTGATCAAGCCGCAGACCGTAATCGAAACCCTGTGCGAAGTGACCAAGGGCGATGCCTTTGTGACCTCCGACGTGGGCCAGCACCAGATGTTCGCCGCGCAGTACTATAAGTTCAACAAGCCCAACCGCTGGATCAACTCCGGTGGCCTGGGCACCATGGGCTTCGGTTTCCCGGCGGCCATGGGCGTCAAGTTGAGCTTTCCGGATAGCGACGTCGCCTGTGTCACGGGCGAGGGCAGTATCCAGATGAACATCCAGGAGCTGTCGACCTGCCTGCAGTACGGTTTGCCGGTGAAAATCGTCAACCTGAACAACGGCGTACTGGGCATGGTTCGCCAGTGGCAGGACATGAGCTACGGCAGCCGTCACTCGCACTCCTACATGGAGTCGTTGCCGGACTTCGTCAAGCTGGTCGAAGCCTATGGTCACGTGGGCATCCGCATCACTGACCTGAAGGACTTGAAGTCCGGGCTCGAAGAAGCTTTCGCCATGAAAGATCGCCTGGTGTTCCTCGATATCAAGGTCGATACCAGCGAGCACGTCTACCCGATGCAGATCAAAGACGGCTCCATGCGCGATATGTGGCTGAGCAAGACGGAGCGTACCTAATCATGCGACATATTATTTCCCTGCTTCTGGAAAACGAACCGGGTGCTCTGTCTCGCGTAGTGGGCCTGTTTTCGCAGCGCAACTACAACATCGAAAGCCTGACCGTGGCGCCAACCGAAGACCCGACCCTGTCGCGTCTGACGCTGACCACTGTGGGGCACGATGAAATCATCGAGCAGATCACCAAGAACCTGAACAAGCTGATCGAGGTGGTCAAGCTGGTGGACCTGTCGGAAAGCGCGCACATCGAGCGCGAGCTGATGCTGGTCAAGGTCAAGGCCACCGGTGCCCAGCGCGCCGAGATCAAACGCACTACCGATATTTATCGTGGGCAGATCGTCGATGTCAGCGCCAGCGTCTATACCGTTCAGTTGACCGGTACCAGCGACAAGCTCGACAGCTTCATTCAATCGATCGGCACTGCCTCGATTCTGGAAACCGTACGCAGTGGCGTCACCGGGATTGCCCGTGGCGACAAAGTACTGAGCATCTAAACCAAATTAGCGAATGGCCTGAATGGCCGGAAATAGGGGTAATTCATGAAAGTTTTCTACGATAAAGACTGCGACCTGTCGATCATCCAGGGCAAGAAAGTCGCCATCATCGGTTACGGTTCCCAAGGCCACGCCCAGGCGTGCAACCTCAAGGACTCCGGTGTTGACGTGACCGTCGGCCTGCGTAAAGGCTCGGCCACCGTTGCCAAGGCCGAGGCCCATGGCCTGAAAGTCACCGACGTGGCTTCTGCCGTTGCCGCCGCCGACCTGGTCATGATCCTGACCCCGGACGAGTTCCAGTCTTCGCTGTACAAGAACGAAATCGAACCGAACATCAAGAAAGGCGCCACCCTGGCCTTCTCCCACGGTTTCGCGATTCACTACAACCAGGTAGTGCCACGCGCCGACCTCGACGTGATCATGATCGCGCCGAAGGCCCCGGGCCACACCGTTCGTTCCGAATTCGTGAAGGGCGGCGGTATCCCTGACCTGATCGCGATCTATCAGGACGCCTCCGGCAACGCCAAGAACGTCGCTCTGTCCTATGCTGCCGGTGTTGGCGGCGGCCGTACCGGCATCATCGAAACCACCTTCAAGGACGAAACCGAAACCGACCTGTTCGGCGAACAAGCCGTTCTGTGCGGCGGTACTGTCGAGCTGGTCAAGGCCGGTTTCGAAACCCTGGTTGAAGCTGGCTACGCGCCGGAAATGGCCTACTTCGAATGCCTGCACGAACTGAAACTGATCGTTGACCTCATGTACGAAGGCGGTATCGCCAACATGAACTACTCGATCTCCAACAACGCTGAATACGGCGAGTACGTGACGGGTCCGGAAGTGATCAACGCCGAATCCCGCCAGGCCATGCGTAACGCCCTGAAACGTATTCAGGACGGCGAATACGCCAAGATGTTCATCAGCGAAGGCGCTACCGGCTATCCTTCGATGACCGCCAAGCGTCGCAACAACGCCGCTCACGGTATCGAAATCATTGGCGAGCAGTTGCGCTCGATGATGCCGTGGATCGGTGCCAACAAGATCGTCGACAAAGCCAAGAACTAAGTCGCGAGCTTGATCGGAAAACGCGGCCCTGGCCGCGTTTTTTCGTTTGGGCGGTGGCTTCTGGTATAAAGCTGCATCGTTTGCGGCCGAACCCTCGTCCCAGACACCTGTCGAATTTTTCACACCGTTGCAAGGTACTGTCCATGAGCGAACGCCCCGACGAGCCCAACCAGGCTCCTGACGCCGAAAGCCTGCTGCCCATCGATGAGCACGTCGAAGAAGGACATGACGCTGAAGGCCGTAAGGTCCGGCACCGTGGCATCTATCTGCTGCCGAATCTGTTCACCACCGCGAACCTGTTCGCCGGTTTCTATTCCATCATCAGCTCCATGAGCGCCCAAGCGGCCTTGAGCGCCGGCGATAGCGCCGGGGCGAGTCGTTACTTTGCCTTCGCTGCCATCGCGATCTTTGTCGCCATGGTGCTCGATGGCCTGGACGGGCGTGTGGCCCGCATGACCAATACCCAGAGCGCGTTCGGTGCCGAGTACGATTCGCTGTCGGACATGGTCGCTTTCGGCGTGGCCCCGGCCTTGCTGGCGTTCGGTTGGGCGCTGGGGGACATGGGCAAGGTCGGCTGGATGGTCGCCTTCATCTATGTTGCCGGTGCCGCGTTGCGTCTGGCACGTTTCAACACCCAGGTCGGTACGGCTGACAAGCGCTACTTCATCGGCTTGGCGAGTCCTGCCGCTGCGGGTGTCGTAGCCGGTGTTGTTTGGGCTTTCAGCGACTACGGTATCCAGGGATCGAAGATGTCGTTCCTTGTGGCGCTGCTGGTAGCGGCGGCCGGTATGCTGATGGTCAGCAACATCAAGTACAACAGCTTCAAGGAGCTGGATCTCAAAGGGCGGGTGCCGTTCGTTGCGATTCTGGCGGTGGTGCTGGTGTTCGCGGTGGTCTTCAGTGATCCGCCACGTATCTTGTTGCTGGTATTCCTCGCCTATGCCGCTTCCGGCCCGGTTCAATACCTGTTGCGCCTGCGCCGACACAAAAAAGCCGAGTGATGTAATTTCCCTCATACTCCGCAGTCTATTGGTGCATCTGCCCTCCAATGCTGCGGAGTTGTCATGCTGATCAAGATCCCCAAGTCGTCCGACTGCCTTGAGTCGGACGTCACGCCAGAATCCCTCTATCTATCCCGTCGCCAAATGCTTGGGGCCGCCATGGCGGGGCTTGCCGTCAGCGGTCTTCCGCGTTGGGCCAGTGCTGCCGATGTTGCGCGTTATGCGGATGTCGAGCCCGGCAAGGCGCCGTCCTGGTTCGCCGAGAAGCTGCCGTCCACCCAATGGGGCGCGGTTACGGTCAAGGATGAGTCCATCACCCCTTTTAAAGACGCCACCCATTACAACAATTTCTATGAGTTCGGAACCGGCAAAGGTGATCCGGCGGCCAATGCCGGATCCTTGAAAACCGAGCCCTGGAGCGTGGTGGTCGATGGGGAAGTGGGCAAGCCGGGGCGCTATGCGTTGGAAGACTTCATGAAACCTTACCAGTTGGAGGAGCGAATCTATCGCCTGCGGTGCGTGGAAGCCTGGTCCATGGTTATTCCATGGATCGGCTTTCCCATTTCGGCGTTGCTCAAGCAGGTCGAACCGACCTCCAAGACCAAGTACATTCGTTTCGAAACCCTGCAGGATCCCAAGACTATGCCAGGGCAGCGCTCAGGGTTTGCTTTGATCGACTGGCCTTATGTTGAGGGCTTGCGACTGGATGAAGCGATGAATCCGCTGGCAATCATGGCGGTTGGGATGTATGGGCGAGAGTTGCCGAATCAGAACGGTGCACCGTTGCGCTTGGTGGTGCCGTGGAAGTACGGGTTCAAAAGTGTGAAGTCCATTGTGCGCATCAGTCTGGTCAGCGAGCAGCCCAAGACCACCTGGCAGAGCATTGCGTCCGACGAGTACGGCTTTTACGCCAACGTCAATCCGACGGTCGATCACCCGCGTTGGACCCAGGCACGGGAGCGCCGTCTGCCGAGCGGGCTGTTCAGTCCTAACGTGCGCGATACGTTGATGTTCAACGGCTATCAGGATGAAGTCGCTTCTTTATATGCAGGGATGGACTTGAGGAAGGACTACTGATGCGTTTTCCAGTCTGGCGAATCGGCGTCTTTGTCGCGGCGGCGGTTTGGCCGTTGCTCTGGCTCTACGAAGCGTTGATGAATAAGTTGGGGCCTGATCCAGGCAAGGTGCTGGTGGATCGGCTCGGGTTGGGCACGCTTATTTTGTTGTTGATCACCTTGAGCATGACGCCGTTGCAGAAACTCACGGGGTGGGCAGGGTGGATCGCGGTCAGGCGTCAGCTGGGATTGTGGTGTTTTGCTTATGTGGTGCTGCATTTGAGTGGGTATACGGCGTTCATCCTGGGGTTCGATTGGTCGCAACTGGGCGTCGAGCTGAGCAAGCGACCTTATATTATCGTTGGAGCGCTCGGGTTTCTGGGGCTCTTGGCGCTGGCGATGACTTCCAATCGCTACAGTCAGCGGCGACTGGGCGCGCGCTGGAAAAAACTGCATCGCCTGGTTTATCCGATCTTGGGCCTTGGATTGCTGCATATGTTGTGGATTGTGCGGGCGGATCTTAAGGAGTGGTCGATTTACGCCTTTATAGGTGCTGTGCTTTTGATGCTTCGAATTCCTGTGGTTACGCGCCGGATACCGCGTTTAATTGGACGCAAAGCACCTTCTGCAACAAAAGCGTAATTAACGCTTGACGGCAAATCCTGGAA
>NZ_CAAKGZ010000035.1:0-60530 GCF_901007645.1 Pseudomonas sp. FG-3G | reverse complement strand
TGCAGGTAGGGGTTTTGTTTTGCCCGCAATAAAATTGCGCCGAGGCTCGGAATAAATTTGCACAGTTATTTTCAAGCCAGCGCACTAGAATAGCCTCCACCTTAGTTGAGCCAGAGCTCTTTATGCCCGATCCGTTTGACGCCCCTCGGTTGTCAGATCTGCCGTTGGATGACTTGGTGGCGTGCCATGAGTGCGACCTGTTGATGCGCAAGCCCCAGCTGGCCCATGGCGAAAAAGCCGAATGCCCTCGCTGTGGGTATGAGCTCTACGCTCACCGACACAATGTGGTCGAACGCAGCCTTGCATTGGTCATTGCCGCTCTGCTGTTGTATGTGCCGGCGAACTTTTTACCCATCATGCAGCTCAATTTGCTCGGCCAATCCTCCCAGGACACCGTTTGGAGTGGTGTGGTCGGCCTGTTCAATACCGGCATGCAGGGTGTATCGGTGGTGGTTTTCCTGTGCAGCATGGGCATTCCGCTGCTTAAACTGCTTTGCCAATTGGCCGTGTTACTGACCATTCGCTGGAATATCGGCCGTAGCTACGGCTTATTGCTCTATCGCATTTATCACCATTTACGCGACTGGGGCATGCTGGAGGTTTACCTCATGGGTGTGCTGGTGGCCATTGTCAAGTTGGCAGACATGGCGGCCATTACCGTGGGGCTTGGTCTGGCGTGTTTTATCAGTTTGTTGCTCGTCCAGGTCTGGCTGGAGGTGGTGATGTCGCCGCATCAGATCTGGCAAGCGTTATCAGGAGAGGACGCTCATGCGGGCGATTGATGCGGGTATTTTGATCTGCACAGAATGCCACGAGCTAAACCGGCAGGAAGCTGACGTCGATACACAAACCTGTACCCGCTGCGGCGCCCTGGTTCATCCTCGTCGCCCGAACAGCTTGATGCGGACCTGGGCGTTATTGGTCACTGCCGCGATTCTCTACATTCCGGCCAACATGCTACCGATCATGACCATCAACTCGTTGGGGCAAGGGGCACCGAGCACCATCATGGCCGGGGTCATCGAGCTGGTTCAGCACGGGATGATTCCGATTGCCGCCGTGGTGTTCATCGCCAGTATCGTCGTTCCGACTTTCAAGTTGGTAGGCATCGCCTTGCTGCTGTTTTCCGTGCAACGGCACCAGCCCATGTCTGCGCGGCAACGCATCCTTATGTACCGTTTTATCGAGTTCATTGGGCGCTGGTCGATGCTGGATATTTTTGTGATCGCCATATTGGTGGCGGTAGTGAATTTCGGTCGACTCGCGAGTGTCGAAGCCGGTCTTGGTGCAATTGCTTTTGCCAGCGTAGTGATTTTGACAATGATTGCCGCAGTAACCTTCGATCCCCGACTGATTTGGGATAACACGGAGTCGGATGACGACCATGACTGATTTGCCTACCGCTAAAACCCGACCGGCTTCGAACTGGTCCGCGATTTGGGTCTTGCCGCTGATTGCCTTGATTATCGGCGGCTGGCTCGGCTGGCGGGCCTATAACGAAACCGGCATCGAGATCAACGTGCGCTTTGAAAGCGGCGAGGGTATTCAGGTCAACAAGACTGAAGTCGTCTACAAGGGTATGCCGGTCGGCAAAGTGAAGTCCCTCAAGCTCGATGACGAAGGCAGCTCGAAAGGCGTGGTCGCGACCATTGAGATGAACAAGGACGTCGAGCAATACCTCAAGACCGGGACACGCTTCTGGTTGGTCAAGCCGAGCGTGACCCTGGCCGGCATCACCGGCCTGGAAACCCTGGTTTCCGGTAACTACGTGGCTATCAGCCCGGGGGAAGGGGAGCCGATCCGTAAATTCAAGGCCCTGGCCGAAGAGCCGCCACTCTCGGACGCCAAGCCCGGTTTGCACCTGACCCTCAAGGCCGAGCGCCTGGGCTCGCTGAACCGTGGCAGCCCGGTGTTCTATAAACAGATTCAGGTCGGACAGGTGAAAAGCTACCTGCTATCGGAGGATCAGAGCACGGTCGAAATCAAAATCTATATCGAACCGACTTATGCCGGCCTGGTGCGTAAACATACGCGTTTCTGGAATGCCAGCGGCATCAGCATCGATGCCAATCTGTCGGGCGTTAAAGTGCGCAGCGAATCCCTGGCGAGCATCGTGGCCGGTGGTATCGCGTTCGCCACGCCGGAGAGTCGCAAAGACAGTCCGCCCACAGACCCGAGCCTGCCGTTTCGTCTTTATGAAGACTTCGACGCTGCCGCTGCCGGCATCCGCGTGAAGGTCAAGCTCAGCGACTTCGAAGGGTTACAGTCCGGTCGTACTCCGGTGATGTACAAAGGCATTCAGGTCGGCAGCCTGAAGAACCTCAAGGTCGATCCGGATCTGTCCAGCGCTACCGCTGAATTGACCCTAGACCCACTGGCCGAAGATTACCTGGTGACCGGCACCCAGTTCTGGGTGGTCAAGCCGTCGATCTCGCTGGCGGGGATTACGGGCCTTGAGGCATTGGTCAAAGGTAACTACATCGCCATACGTCCCGGCGACAAGGGAGGCGCGCCGCAGCGCGAATTTGAAGCCAGGCCGAAGGCGCCACCGCTGGACTTGCGTTCGCCCGGGCTGCACCTGGTCCTGCTCACTGAAAACCTGGGTTCGCTGGAGGTCGGCAGTCCGATTCTCTACAAACAGGTCAAGGTTGGATCGGTGCAGAGCTACCAGTTCTCCCGCAAGAAAAAGCAGTTGATCATTGGTGTGCACATCGAGAAGGAATACGAAGGTCTGGTCAACGGATCGACCCGGTTCTGGAATGCCAGTGGGATTACGCTCACGGGTGGTTTGACGGGGGGGATCCAGGTCAAGAGCGAATCCCTGCAAAGCCTGATGGCCGGCGGCATTTCTTTCGATACGCCGGAACCCAATGTGCCGTTGAAAAGGCGCATCCCACGGTTCCGTCTGCATGCAGACCGCGAAGCCGCGCAACAGAAAGGCACAATAGTGACGATCAAGGTCGATCGCGCCGACGGTTTGCGCAGCGGCACGCCGATTCGTTTCAAAGGGCTGGATGTGGGCAAGATCGAGGACGTGGACCTCAGCGCCGACATGCAATCGATCCTGCTCACCGCACGTATCACCGAAGTGCCGGAGCGTATTGCTCGGGTCGGCTCCCAGTTCTGGGTGGTCAAGCCCGAACTGGGGCTGATGAAGACCTCGAACCTGGAGACGCTGGTGACCGGGCAGTACATCGAAGTACAGCCACCGGTGAAAAACCTGGGGCCGCAGAAAAACTTCGTGGCCCTCGCCAGCCCACCGCAAAACGCTGTCCCTGAAGCCGGTCTGAGCCTGGTGTTGAGCGCCGCTCGCCGTGGTTCGTTGAAGACCGGCGTGCCGGTGACGTATCGCGAGATTACCGTGGGCAAGGTTACTGGCTATGAATTGGGCCAGACGGCGGACCGTGTGCTGGTTCATATCCTGATCGAGCCCAAGTACGCGCCATTGGTGCGCAGCGGCACGCGATTCTGGAATACCAGTGGCTTCGGCATGGACTTCGGGTTGTTCAAAGGCGCGACAGTGCGGACTGAGTCGCTGGAGACGCTGATCCAGGGCGGCATCGCTTTTGCCACCCCGGATGGCGAGCGGATGGGCAACCCGGCGCGACCGGAGCAGACCTTCCCCTTGTTCGATCAGTTTGAAGAGGAGTGGCTGACCTGGGCGCCGAAGATCAAGCTGGGTAAGTGATCAGGGGGCAATCAGTCTGTTCTGACGCCATCGCGAGCAGGCTCGCTCCCACGAAGTGTCATCTGATTGCGACGCTAAACCTGTGGGAGCGAGCCTGCTCGCGACAATCCTAAAAAGCTCGCCGCAATGAAAAAGGCCGCGATCCATTGGATCGCGGCCTTTTTTGTGTCCGGCTATTTACCTCAAACCGGATCCAGCTCCGGCTCGTCGGCCTGTACGTTCACCGTGGCTTTCACCGCATCATGACGGCGGATGTACTTCCAGTCCGCCTCGTCGATGTAGATGCCGTTGGGGCCGCTGCCGCCTTCCAGGTCGATGGCGACGCTGGCGCAGACTTGCGGTTTCACACTGGCCAGGATCGGCACAAAACCCAGCTGCAAGCTGGTTTCCAGCAGCGCGGCCTGGTTTTTCTCGTCGATGTCTGCCGCTTCGTCAAGGTAGTACGGCAGACGCACGCGACCGGCCTGTTCGCGGTCCATCAGGTGCAGCAACAAATACATGTTGGTCAGCGCCTTGATGGTCATCGTGGTGCCGTTGGACGCCGCGCCATCGATATCGGTGTGGATCACGGGCTGGCCGTTGACCTTGGTGATCTCGAAGGCCAGTTCGAACAGGTCCTTGAGGCCGAGCTGGTTGTGGTTGGCCGCCACCAGGCGGGCCAGGTATTCCTTGGCCTCTTCGTTCTTGTTGTCCTGCTCGGCGCTCTGGCTGAGGTCGAACACCGACAGGGTCTCGCCTTCCTCGTACTGGCCGGCGCTGTGGATGATCTGGTCGATGTGCTTGAGCGCTTCCTTGTTCGGCGCCAGGACGATCCGGAAGCTCTGCAGGTTGGACACCTGACGCTTGTTGATCTCGCGGTTGAACAGCGCCAGTTGATGCTCGAGGCTGTCGTAGTCGCTGCGGATGTTGCGCAGGGTTCGGGCAATGTCAGTCACCGCCGCACGCCGTGCCTTGCCCAGGGTCAGGGCTTCGTCGGTACGGTGGGCATAGGCGTTGATCAACAGTTGCAGGCGGCGCTCCATGTCGTCTTCGCTGTCGAACTTGGCCACGCCCTTGAGGCGCACCTGGGCGTACAGTGCTTCGATCTGGCCATCGACCCGCAACAGACCCTGCCAGCTGTCCTGGTAGTCATTGAGCAGTGGCAGCAGGTTGTCCATGGAGTCGTCGACCGGGTCCATGAACGGTGTGCCGAACGGCAGGTCCGCTGGCAACAATTGACGACGGCGCAGGGCGTCGTCGAGGGTACGTTGCTTGGCTTCCATGTCGGCGATCTGCCGGCCCACCAGTTGCAACTTGGCGGACAACTGCTGGACACGTTCGGTGAAGGCATCGCTGGAGCGCTTGAGTTCGTCCTGGGCGGCTTCCATCTGCGCCAGTTGCTCAAGCTTTTCGCCTTCCTCGGCACTCAGGGTCTGGGTGCGGCGGAAGTCTTCCAGGGCTTTCTGCGCATCCAGAACCTGCTGGTACAGCGCCTCGGTCTGGGTCTTGCTCGCGGCGCGGTCGGCGGCCACAGCTTGCTGGGTCTTGAGCTGCTTGAGTTCTTTTTCCAGGCGTTGTTTCTGGTCCCGCAGTGCGGCGCGATCGGCCAGGGCTTGCAGGGCCGGCGGTTCGATGTGGGACAGGTCGATGGACAGGCCCGGTACTTCGAAACGCTCACCTTTGAAGCCGTCGAGGATCAGCTCCATGGATTTGACCCACTCGCCGTTCTCGTCCAGCGCGATACCGTGCTCGCCCAGCGGCAGGCTGAACAGCGCACTGTTGAACAGGCGCATCAGGCGTTCAACGTCCTGTTGCGAGAATTCTTCCCGCAGGCGGGCGTAGCTGTTGTTGTCGGCATGATCGAGTTGCTGCTTGACCGACTTCAGGCGTTTCTCCAGATCCCGCAGGCGCTCATCCAGGTCTTCGGCGCTGAACTGCCGGGACTGGGCCAGGGCACCGGCCAGTTCGTCGTGGGCATCCTTGGCCGCGAGTAGTTGTTGCTCGAGGACCTTGACGTCATCCACCAGGGCAAAGCGGTTCTTGAGCACCGACAGTTCGCCAATCCAGCGCTGGATACCGCTGATTTCCCGTTCCAAGCGCATCAACTCCTGAGTGCCGCCGCGCTGGTCGTTCTGCAGCGAATCCTGCTCGTTGCGGTAGTGCTCGGCCTGGATGGTCAGCTCTTCCTTGCGCGCACTGGCGTAGTCCGACCAAGTGCCGAGCAGCGAGTCGAGCAACGGTGACAGACGATGCAGTTTGCCGCGCAGTACATCGCGCTGCTTCACGCCATTGGCCAGGGCCTCCACCAGCGGACCGGCAGCCACCAGGGAGTTGTAGTCCTGTTCCATGCGTCGTACATCACGGAAGGCTTCTTCACACGCGGCGATGTAATCCACGCTACCGGAACGCAGGCTGTGCTCGAACGCGTCGAGGAACAGTTGCTTGAGCTTGGCCGCAGTAATTTCGCGCATGTGCAACAGGTTGATGAACAGCGCGCGGAAGGTCTTGAGGCTTTGCTCGCTGGTGGAGCGCAGCGGGATCAGCGTCAGGTCCAGCGGAATCGAGGTATGACCGCCCACCAGCAGGCGTCGCAGTTCATCAGGCTTGAGTTCGTAGGCTTTGAGGCCTTCGCGCTCCAGGTTGGTGAACAGCTCTTTCTGACGCAGGCAGGTGTCGTCTTTCTGATAATGGGCCAGGTCCAGCTTGCCGGCGTAGGCAAAGAACTGGTGGCCGAAACCGCCGCCGGGGCCGCGACCGACCACACCGATCACGTGCGGGCCGTGGGGCAGGGCGACTTCCACCAGGATGTAGCTGGTGTCCGAGGCAAAGTAGAAACGCCGGGATTGCTCCAGGCTGTACTTGCCGAAACTCATGTCCGACATGCGCGCCAGGATCGGGAACTGCAAGGCGTTGATCGACGCGGATTTACCGAGGTTGTTTGCGCCGTACACCGACAGCGGTTCTTCCAGCGGGAACAGGCCCAGGCTGTAGCCGGCGGTGTTCAAAAGGGCAAAGCGGCGGATGCCGTAGCGTTCCTTGCTCATGCGTCGGTCTCCTGTTCTTCGGCAATGGCACGGGCCAGTGCGTCTTCTTCGCTTTCACCTTCGAATTCGCTCAGATCCAGCGGATCATCGGTTTGCAGCAACTTTTCGTCGCTGTCTTCGTCGATCAGTACCGGTGCAGGCAACGGCAGCACGCTGTGCAGGCTGGCGGCCAGGTCGCGGTCCTGCTGGACCGACAGGCAGACGTCGAGGAAACGGTGCATCGGTGGCAGGAAGCGGTAGACACCGTTCTCTTCGCCGGCAAAACCCAGTTGGGTCATGCGGCGCATGATTTTTTCTTCCAGCTCTTCCTGGGTCTGCACTTCGGCCTGAAGGAACAGGTCGCGGTACTTTTCCAGAAGCGAGGGCAGCTCATCGCGGCCCAGGCTACCACCGTCGAGCACGGCAATCGGGTCGCGGCCCTGGTCGGCTAGGTGCTCGACGAGGATGAAGGTGAACAGCGCCAGGCGTTGGGCGGTCTTGTTCACCGCAGCGGCGGCGAGGTCCGGCACGAAGTAGTAGAAACCACGGGTGTCGCACACCAGTTCGAAACCCAGGGCCTTGAACAGCGTGCGGTACTGGTCCTGGAAGTTCGACAGTTGCGCGTACAGCTCCGGGTCGCGGCGGCTGACGTGGTAACCCTTGAACAGCTCGCGAAAAATCGGCGCCAGTTGGGACAGTTCGGATAGATCAAGATGCATGGGGGATGCTCGCAGAATCCTCGGCGGCGGTGTCGCGGGCCGAGAGCAGGGCGAAGGAGCGCAGGCTGACCTGATGCTCGTGAGTGTGGTAGTCGCGGCGTTCCAGACGCTCGCGCTTGAAACGTTTTTCCCGCGACAGACGCGAGAACCAGTACAGCAATTCGTCGGTGGCGCCGTCCGGCTCCTGCTCCAGCAACCAGGTCATCAGGTCCGGCATTGGCAGCGCGTCTTCGCAACGCTCGACCATCTCGCGTACGGTGCGTGGCGCGCGAGGAGCCTCGCCGCCCTTGTGGGTCTTGTGGGACTTGGGGAAGCGCGCCGGTTTCGGCTCGAAACGGGCCAGGGCGTACACGTAGGCTTCGACCTGACTGGCGCTGCCCAGGAAGGTGCTTTGCGGACGGGTGAACAGCGGCATGGCGGCTTGGGGCACGGCATCGAGGCCTTTGCGCCGAATGGCGGCCAGGGCCAGGGCGGCGCCACGGGTCACCGCGTTGTGACGGCGGGCCTCTTCGCGTAGCGGCAGGAGCAATTCGCGGGCATGGCGCAGGGTCAACTGGGCGCTGGTCTGCATCTCGAGGATGCGCGCGTGGGTGCGCAGCAGCATGTCATCGTCCACCAGGTGGCCGAGGCGCTGCTGTTCGGTGAGCATGCGCAACAGCACATTCTCGATCTTGCGCACGCCTTGCTCGAACGCACCGTCGGCGTTCACCAACTGAATCATCGGTTCGACGTATTCATCCCAGGTCGCCAGCACTTCGGCGTAGCGCTGGCGCAACGGAATCTGCCGGTCGCTGGTCTTGGCCCGTTCGGCCACCGCTACCAGGGCCTGTTCGTCGTTGGCGAGTTTCTTGAGTACGTCGCGCACGCGCATGTCCAGCAGACGCAACTGGCGGGCCAGATCGTTGCCGTCGCGAATGTCGAACGCGTCCTGGATATAACCGGCCAGGCGCTCGAGGTGGCGCAGGTAGGCTTCGATTTCCAGGCACAGGCCGAGGCGGTGTTCGCGGCGCAGGTAGGCGAGGAAGTCATGGATCTGGGCGTTGAGCTCGAAACGGTTCGGGCTTTTCGCCACCGGTACGAGGATGTCCAGGCGGATCCACACGTCCAACAGGTTGGTGATGTCCTGGGGCGTGCTGTCCAGTTGTTGGGCGGCCAATTGTGAACGCAATTCGTTGAGGCTCAGGGTGCCCTGGTCGAAGTGCTCGCACAAAGGTTCCAGCAATGCCCAGTGTTCAGCGAGGGCGCGCAAGACGCGCTTGGGTTCGATCATCGCAATGGCCGTCGGGTTGGCAATTAAAAGGGGCGATTGTACTGCATCAGGCCGGTTGCGATTCACCCCTGAGACGGACTGTCGGTTGAATCGCTCAACTATTGATTCAACAGGGAAGCGATCTCTCTCGAAGGGCGGTAGAATCCCTTCCACTTTCAGTTATCCACAAGTGGCCGACCCTTGCTTATCGAGTCCCGCCGCCGCGCCTATCTGACCGCCATGCAGGTGGTCAACTGGCTGCCGCGTACCGAATTGCCGTTTGCCGCCCCGTCGCGGCCCGAGCTGCTGGAAACGCCCGAGCCGCTGGATATCGAGCCGGTCGTGAGCGCGCCCGTGGCCAAGACGGTTGCCGAGCCGGTGGCGCCCGTGGTCGAACGGCCGAAGATCGAGGTTCCGCGCCCGAGCCTGGCTTCGACCCGCACCAACGCCAAACCGGTAGAGGCCGCCGATGAGACCCCGCCCCCGGTCAAGGCCCCTTACGTCGCACCGCCGCGTTTCGCGCTGCAACTGCTACGGGCAGGACGTTGCCTGCTACTGGTGGAACTGCCCACGGGCGAACCGTTTCAAAGCCGCGATCCGGCGTATCTGTTGCTCAAGGACATGCTGCGCGCCGCCGGTCTGCCGGACAGCCCACAGATCATTGGCGAGCCAGTGCGCTGGCCGTTGCTGTCACGCGGGACCATGGACCAGGGACCAGAAGCGGCGCGGGATTTTGTCCAGGGTTTTGTCTCGGCGCGGCTTGAGGATGAGCCCTGCGTGTGCCTTTGGCTGATCGGCCTGCCGGCGGTGAAATTTGCTGGTGAGGTGGATGCTGAAGCGTTCAATCGCGAACTGCAGGTCGAAGGCCTGGGCTCGGCCTGGGCGTTGCCCGGCCTGGAATTGTTAATGGAGACGCCACAGCGCAAGGCTGATGTCTGGCAAGCCATGCGCCGGCTGATGGCGCGTTGGAAAGAATCGAATGAGTGACGCTGTATCGTTCCGCCCGATGACCGAGGCGGACCTCGACGCTGTGCTGAAAATCGAATATGCGGCCTACAGCCACCCCTGGACCCGAGGGATCTTTCTCGACGGGCTGGGCAAGTACCAGATCTGGCTGATGTTCGAAGGCCAGCAGCAAGTGGGCCACGGCGTGGTGCAGATCATCCTGGATGAAGCGCACTTGCTCAACATCACCGTCAAACCGGAAAACCAGGGGCGCGGCTTGGGTTTGCGGCTGCTGGAGCATCTTATGTCCATTGCCTACAAGGCCGAGGCTCGGGAGTGCTTCCTGGAAGTGCGTGACAGCAACCGCACAGCGTTCCGGCTGTATGAGCGCTATGGCTTCAATGAAGTCGGCCGTCGCCGCGATTACTACCCTGCGGTGGGCGGACGCGAAGATGCGGTGGTCATGGCGTGTACCTTGGTGGACTGAACTTGCCACATCGAGGTTAACCGCAACGCCGTCATCGCGAGCAAGCTCGCTCCCACAGAGAGCTTGGCGGTGTGCATCAAATTTGCGCTCGAACACAAAACCCTGTGGGAGCGAGCTTGCTCGCGATGACGGCGGCACATTCAACCCCAGTGCAAACTGATCCACCGCTATCGCGAGCAGGCTCGCTCCCACATTGGATCTGCATCGCTCAAGACATTGGGTTATGACGCAGAACCTGTGGGAGCGAGCCTGCTCGCGATGGCGTCAGCTCTATCGACACTTACCGCTTGCCATCCAGCGGATCGATATCGGCCATTTGCGCTTCATCCAGCCCGTCGCCCCCGCCAATATCATTTTCATCCACCACGCTCAGGTCCCAGTCGGCCTGCCCGTCGTCACCGGCTTCATGGGCGTCCCGGGCACCGTCTTCGCGGATCAGTGTTTCCGGGCTCATGTCGTCGTCGGTGGGTTCGTGATCATCCGTTGAAGCCCCTGTCAGCCCGGCTTCACGCACGCGTTCACGCGGTATCAACTGTTCGCGTTCATTTTCCGGCAGTTCGTCGCCGATTTTCGCACTGGGCTCTTGTTCGTCGAATTCCAGTTCATGCATCGAGCCCATGCGGTCTTCGTTATCGTCGATGGGTTCCGGCTGGACCGCGTCGAAAGGACGTCGTGAATCATTCATGGCAATTCCTCATACTGTGGGGCTTACTGGGTGGACCCACAGCCGTGGCGAGAATTCCAACGGCATTCTGGACGTGACCTCGACGGGCGGTCGTCTGTCAAAGTTGCGCACTATTCTCGAGGGCTAGATAGCATGAACGAATTACAAGATCTGATTGATAACAACGCGCGCTGGGCCGATGCGATCAAGCAGGAAGATCCTGATTTCTTTTCCAAGCTGGCCCGTCAGCAAACCCCTGAGTATCTGTGGATCGGCTGTTCCGATGCGCGGGTGCCGGCCAACGAGATCGTCGGCATGCTGCCCGGCGATCTGTTTGTGCACCGTAACGTGGCCAACGTGGTGCTGCACACCGACCTCAACTGTCTGTCGGTGATCCAGTACGCGGTGGACGTGCTCAAGGTCAAACATATCCTGGTCACCGGGCATTACGGCTGTGGCGGCGTGCGTGCCTCGATGCAGGATCGTCAACTGGGTCTGATCGACGGCTGGCTGCGTTCGATTCGCGACCTGTACTACGAGCACCGCGAAACGTTGGCCCAATTGCCGACCGAAGAAGAACGCGTGGATCGCTTGTGCGAGCTCAATGTGATCCAGCAGGTGGCCAACGTCGGCCACACCAGCATTGTGCAGAACGCTTGGCATCGCGGGCAGAAACTGTCGATCCACGGCTGTATCTACGGGATCAAGGACGGCCGCTGGAAAAGCCTGGACACGACGATCAGCGGTTTCGAGCAGTTGCCGCCGCAGTATCGGCTGCGTCCGGTCGGCGCGCCCTGATTCGGCTCATTCAGTCGCGATGACAGCGGCGACGCCAGTGCCGCAGAAATTTCATCCCTCGCTCGTTGGGCGGTTCGTCATAGCCTGTGATCCAGCCATGACAGTTGGACGAACCGCACCGGCAGGCGAACTGTCGATACAATTTCTGCTCGGTACTGGCGTAATCCATCGTCAGGCAGTCACCTTCCTCGATGATGGTCAACGCCCATAACCACAGTTCGCTCATGTCAAGGAAAACGTTCGGGCTGCAGGAGTGCTGCAGCAATGCGGCGAAGCGCGGGTCATACATGTGGATGTCCGGCAGGATCTGCAGTGTATGCAGGCGTCGTCGGCTGACGATCAGTCCCGATACCCTGCACATCCTTTCCAACGGCGCAAACCGCTTGCGGGCGACGATGCCATTGCCGCGGCCGTTAGTCGTCTGGCGCACTTCGAAATCGCGCCTGGATGGATAACCCATGCGCGTGCTGAGTTGTTTCTCGGGGTAGATGCCGTCCCCGTTCGGTGAGGATGCGCTGTCTGCAAGGAAGGTGGTCATGACGGTCCCTGTCGCGTAGGACGCTCGGCCTTCTGGCGCTGGCGATCCTGCCAGCGATCATTGAAACCTGCCTAGCTTCGCGCAACCTTGAAACGACATCTACTGTCGACTCTGACAGGAGCCAAAGGCGCTTTCCCGCGTGAGCCCAGGCTTACGCAGGAAAGTCCTTGGGGTTTACACCGCGTCAGGCAGCGCTGGCATGGGGACTTTCAATTGTGGAAGTTGTGATTTGATTGCCGGCTCCGCGCATTTTTTCGCCGCTTCGTCCGCAGACAGCTTGCGGATCGAGGTATAGAACAGCTCACAGGTTTCTTCCTTTTGCGTGACCTGCCAGGTCTGTGTGCATTGATTCAATTGCGCACTCGGATCGGTGCCCGGTTTGCTGCCCATGCCGGCTTGCCAGCATGCAGCGCTGAGGTCCTGCCCCATGACTTTCAAACCTGCCGCATCCGCCTTGGCCTGATCACCGTTGTAGCTGTCAGGGTCGGCGGCATACCAGATGTAGCTCGGGTGGTTGGAGCCCAGGACCGGAACCTTGACACCCGCAGTCGGCGTAATGGTCGCCAGACCCAGCACGTCCACGGTCTGGCCGTACTGTGTCTTGATCCAGTTCCGCACGGGAGCACCGAAGGCCACCATCGGCAGGGCGTCGCCGCTGGCGTTCTGGCTGACTTGCTTGACCATGGTGGTCTGGTAGTCATTGAAATAGTCGTAGACCCCGCCCAGCGCCTGGCCGGCATTGGATGGCGCCGCAATCGGTGCGATGTCGACAATGGTCTGGAAGGCCGGGGTCTGTTCGGCGGCGATGCCGTTGGCGGTCAGCAGCGTGGCCCAGCGATCGGTGGTGGCCGATTCCAGGTAGTCCTGCGCCTGGGTCAGGGAGTAATCCGGCGGGAAGTGCAGCAACTCAATGCTCTTGCGGTTCTCCAGGGCCATGCCCAGCGGCAGGAACAGGTACCAGTCGTAGGCCCATTTGTTATCGCTGTTGAGTTTGGTGGCGCCCTTGTATGCCAGGTCACCGGCATCCAGCAGCGCAGTCAACGGTTTGCCGTAGTCTTGCGGCACACCGCTAATACTGGCGTAGACCTTATCGTTGTCGCTTTTGACGCTGACCTTGGCCGCGCTGTAGCCGTCACGCTGCACGCTTTGGGTCAGGTAATGCTCAACGGTCTGCTCCAGCGTCCAGTTGCGAAAACAAATGACGTTGCAGTTGTTGGGATAGGCGAAGAGACGGGTGACGCGTTCGGTACTGCCCAACTGAACATCGATGTCGGCATGGGCGGCGGCACTGAAGGCCAGGGTGGCAAGAGAAAGTACGGCGAGTTTGGACATGCTCAGATCCTTTTCAGCGTGTGGACCCCTCGAACAGGGTGTAGCCATACTGAAACAGACCGGAGCGAAGAAAAAGTGGGCCGACGAAAATATCGGCCCTTTTTTATGGCTTTATGGCATCACGGGCGGCAGATAAGACAATGTCGTCCCCAGCGCCCACAGCAGCACCAGCACCAATGGCGTGTGAACCAGTAATTGCACGAAGGAGAAACCGATCAGGTCCCGGGCCTTGAGCCCCAACACTCCCAGCAGCGGCAGCATGTAGAACGGATTGATCAGGTTTGGCAGCGCTTCGGCGGCGTTATAGATCTGCACCGCCCACCCCAGGTGATAGTTCAGATCATTGGCCACCTGCATGACATAGGGGGCTTCGATGATCCATTTGCCGCCTCCCGAAGGAATGAAAAAGCCCAGCACCGCCGAGTAGGCGCCCATCAACACGGCGTAGGTATCGTGGGATGCGATCTGTACGAAAAAGGTGGATATGTGATGGGCGAGCGTCTGGGCGTCGCTACCCTTGACCGTGGTCAGCAGCGCGGCAATCGAGCCGTACAGCGGAAACTGGATCAGCACGCCGGTGGTGGTCGGCACCGCGCGCGCCACGGCATCGAGAAAGCTGCGCGGCCGCCAGTGCAGCAACGCGCCAAGCATCAGGAACAGGAAGTTATAGGTGTTGAGCCCGGAGATGGCGCTTATCGCAGGTTTGGTCGAGAACTCGTGGAACAGCCAGCCGGCGGCCAGCAGCGCCAGGGCAATGGTCAGCAGCGGGCTATGTTCCAGCCATTCTCCCGGGCGGGTGCGAGGCTGCAATGCCGGCATGCTGAAGCTGGGATCAATCCCGCAGGCGGCGGCGTCACGGGCACTGTTCGGGCCGGGAGCGGTGGCATAGGCCACGATCAGCGAGATCACGATCAACGCCAGCAACATCACTCCCGATTGCCAGAGAAAAATGGTCTGGGTGAACGGAATGACCCCGGTGATCGACAGGATCGAGGGTGGCAGGCTGGCCGGGTTGGCCTGCAATTGCGCCGCCGAGGAAGACAAACCCAGTGCCCAAACTGCGCCCAGGCCCAGGTAAGCGGCGGCGCCCGCGGCGCGGTAGTCCATTTTCAGATCGGTGCGACGGGCCAGGGCACGTACCAATAAACCGCCAAATACCAGGGAAAGCCCCCAGTTGAGCAGCGATGCGACCATGGAGATCAATGCGACCCAGGCCACCGCGGAGCGACCGTTTTTCGGGATGCGTGCCAGGCGATCGATCAGTTTGACGGCGGGTGGCGAGCTGGCGACCACGTAACCGCCGATCACCACGAAGGCCATCTGCATGGTGAACGGTATCAGGCTCCAGAAGCCATCGCCGAACGCCATGGCGGCGGCCGTGGGCTTGGCGCCGATGAACAGTGTCGCCACCGCGACTACCAATACTGCCAGGGCGGCAAATACCCAGGAGTCAGGGAACCAGCGCTCGGCAAAACTGGAACAGCGCAAGGCGAAGCGGGCGGAACGGCTGTCTTGTATGTCGGTGGTCACGGCAATTACCTCGATTTTTATGGTTATGGGTATTGGGTGCGGCAGGGTCTTGGCGTCAGGCGCCAACACTGGAACATTCCAGTGACCATGGGAGGCTAATCGGGGTTCGCGAGCGCGCAGGATTATTTTCAGAAGCGGCCCGGGGCGCTCTTTAGAAAAAAATCGGCGAGCCGATGGCAAGAGAACAGGCCACCTAACTCTCCTGCTCTCGGAGCATGCCATGTGTGCAGGTGAAGGAGAGTTTGGACCGCGAGATGCTGGCCCTCACTCTGGATGCCGAAGGGCGGGTGCAGACGGTCAATCAGAATTTTCTCGACGAAATGCACTACAAGACCCAGGACCTCATCGGCCGGTCTGTCGAAGAGCTGGTGCCGGCTTACCTGAAATCCAATGAGTTCCAGTTGCGTTTCAAGACGGCGCTGACTAGAGGCGAGCATTTCTCCGGCGCCGTACGGCTGCTCCGGGGCAACGGTAAGGAAGCCTGGTTGCGTTCGATTCTCCAACCGGTTCGGGCGACTGATGGCCGAATCCGCTATTTCTCGATGTACTCCAGCGACCTGACCCGTACCATCGAGGCGTCGCGCGAGCATGAAAACCTCATTGGTGCGCTGGTGCGCTCAACGGCGGTGATCGAATTCGACCTGGGCGGTCACGTACTGACAGCCAATGATCGCTTCCTCAATGCCATGGGTTACAGCCTGGCGCAGATCAAGGGCAAGCATCACCGCATGTTTTGCGAACCGGAGGAGTACAACAGCGCCACCTACCAGCAGTTCTGGCAGCGTCTCAACAGCGGCGAGTTCGTCGCCGGTCGCTTCAAACGCTTGGACAGCAACGGCCGTGAAGTCTGGCTGGAAGCCTCTTACAACCCGGTGCTTGATGCCAACGAGCGACTGTACAAAGTGGTCAAGTTCGCCACGAACATCACTGATCAGGTCAACCAGGAAAAAGCCGTCTCCGAGGCGGCCGGCATTGCCTACAGCACCTCGTTGCAAACCGACAACAGCGCCCAGCGCGGCACCACCGTGGTGACCCAGGCCGTGGGCGTGATGCGTGACCTGGCCCGGCACATGCAAACCGCCGGCGAAGGCATCGAGGCCCTGAATGAGCAATCCCTGGTGATCGGCACCATCGTCAAGACCATCAGCGGCATTGCCGAACAGACCAACCTGCTGGCGCTCAACGCGGCCATCGAAGCCGCCCGGGCGGGTGAGCAGGGCCGGGGCTTTGCGGTGGTGGCCGATGAAGTGCGGCAACTGGCGTCGCGTACCAGTCAGGCCACTGATGAGATCGTCGGCGTGGTTCGCCAGAACCAGGACATGGCCCGCAACGCCGTGGCACTGATGACCGACGGCCAGCACCAGGCCGAACAGGGTCTGGCCCTGGCAGCGGAGGCGGGGACGGTGATCGTCGAGATTCAGGATGGCGCGAAGAAGGTGGTCGATGCCGTGAGCCAGTTTGCCAATCAGTTGTCGACTTGAGTTTGATGTTATCGTTTTTTACATATTAATTATTGTTCTGCGATAATTTCACCGCTATGGTTTGCGCTTCCTTTGTTCTGTGGAGCCTTCCATGTCCTCGAATCGTCTCGCCCTGTACAGCCAGCGCATGGCTGCCATCACACTTGTCTTCATTATCACGATGATGGTCCTCAACGCCGGGGTCTGGCTGTTTCCTGACGTTGCTTCAGAATACGGTCTGGGCTTTGCCCTGACCGAGCGACAGCTGTCGAGCTTGTCAGCAGAGGCTATGCGCTTGACTGGCTGGCAATGCCTTGGCGCAATGCTGTTGTCGAGCATACCGCTGCTGGCCCTGGCGTTCGGGCTGGGCCATTTGCGGCAGTTGTTCCAGCGATATGCCCAAGGCGAGTATTTTTCCAGCGAAGCAGCCGTTTGCCTGGGGAAGGTAGGTCGCGCTGTGGCGCTGTGGGTGCTGCTGGATTTCCTGTGTGAGCCGTTTCTCAGCCTGCTGGTGACGATCAACGCACCGGTCGGTCAGCGTCTGCTTACCCTCAGCGTTACCGCCCCGTCGTTTGTCGCGTTGTTTCTTGCAGCCTGCATTGCAATCATTGCCCGGATATTGTCCCGGGCCAGTGAAGTCGATTCAGAAAACCGGACTTTTGTTTGAGAGCCCTATGCCTATCGTTATTCAACTTGATGTGATGCTGGCGACGCGCAAGGTTAAATCCAAGGACCTTGCCGCCGCGATAGGCATTACGGAAGCCAACCTTTCCTTGTTGAAGCAAGGAAAGGTCAAGGGTATTCGCCTGGCTACCCTCGAAGCCATTTGCAGCCATCTGCAATGTCAGCCCGCCGATTTGCTGATTTACCAACCGCAGAGCGATCCCCCCAAGGCTTGACCCCTTGGGGGAGCGAGCCTGCCCGCGATGGGCGGCGACGCGACTTCGCAGACCGGTCGGATGGCCGCGACGCTCAATCCCCCAGCGCCTGCCCCTCACGCCGCGGGTCCGCTCCACCGGCCAGTGAGGTTTTGCCTTGGGCATCACGGACTCGGACGATTGCCTGGGTCCCGCTGGTCATGTCGATTTCACTCACGGCATGGCCTTTGTTTTTCAACGCCTGGATCAGTGTCGGGCTGAACTGACCTTGTTCCAGTTCGGTGGGGCCGTTGCGGCTGCCGAAGTTGGGAAGATTGATGGCGGCTTGCGCGTCCAGGTCCCAGTCCAGCAGGCCGATCACTGACTTGGCGACGTATTCGATGATTTGGGAGCCTCCTGGTGAGCCAACAGCGGCCAGCAATTCACCGCTCTGGCGATCGAAGATCAGGGTCGGCGCCATGGACGAGCGGGGGCGTTTGCCGGGTTCGACGCGGTTGGCGACCTTTTGCCCATTTTCTTCGGGGATGAACGAGAAGTCGGTCATCTGGTTGTTGAGCATGAAACCCCGGACCATCAGGTGTGAGCCGAACGCTGACTCCACCGTGGTGGTCATCGACACGGCGCCACCCTGGTCATCCACTGCCACCACTTGCGAGGTAGAGATGCGCAGGGGCGAACGGTCCGGGGCGTATGCCACCTGGACGCCCGGTGGTGTGCCGGGTTTGGCGATGCCCATGCTGCGTGGACCGATCAGGCTCGCGCGGCTGGCCAGATAACCGGGATCGACCAGGCCTTTGACCGGTACGGGGACGAAGTCCGAGTCAGCGACATACAGGGCGCGGTCAGCGTAGGTCAGGCGCTCGGCTTCGGCGATCAGGTGCACTGCTTCGGGCGTCGGCTCAATGCCGGCGGGTTTATCGGTCTTGACGGGTTTCATGGGCGCGAGGGCCGTGCGGCGGTCGCGCTGTTCCAATGCCTGCAAGGTTCCGAGAATCTGTGCCACGGCGATCCCGCCCGAAGATGGGGGCGCCATGCCACAGACTTGCCAGCGCTTGTAGTCAGTGCAAAGCGGCGCACGTTCCCGGGCGGCGTAGCCCTGGAGGTCATTCAATGACAGGCTGCCGGGGTTGGCATGCTTCTGCACCTTGGCGACGATTTCTTCGGCAATCGGCCCTTTGTACAAGGCGTCGGGACCTTCGCGGGCAATGCGCTTGAGCACGTCGGCCAAAGCGGGGTTTTTCAGCAGGGTGCCGACCGCCTTCGGGCTGCCGTCGGCGTTCAGGAAATAGGCGGCCATGTCCGGCGACCCCGGCAGGGACGCATCGGCCGCAATCATCGAGTGCAACCTGGGCGAGATCGCAAAACCCTGTTCGGCCAATGCGATGGCCGGCTCGAACAGCGTGCCCCATTCAAGTCGGCCATGTTTGCGATGGGCCAGTTCCAGTGCCCGCAACACGCCCGGTGTGCCCACGGAACGGCCGCCTATCTGCGCGGCGGTAAACGGCATGGGTTTGCCATCTGCTTGCAGGAAAAGTCTCTCGGTGGCGCCGGCCGGTGCCGTTTCGCGACCGTCGTAAGTACGTACTGCCTTGCCGTCCCACAACACGATGAATGCACCGCCACCGATCCCGGAGGACTGCGGCTCCACGAGGGTCAGCACCGCCTGCATGGCAATCGCCGCGTCGATGGCCGAGCCGCCGCGCCGCAACATCTGCCGCCCGGCTTCGGCCGCCAGCGGGTTGGCCGCCGCGGCCATGTGCTTGTCAGCGTGGCGGGTCTGCAGGTCGGTGCGATAGCCGGAGGCGATCTCCGGTGCGACGGGCAATGCTGGGGTTGTGGAGGAGGACGGGGCCTTACAGGCAACGAGTGCCAGGGCTACAGCCAGCAGCGAAACGGCTGACAGGCGATGAAGATTCGGTTTCAGATCTGCAAGCATGTGTCGCTCCATCCGTGGGCCAGGGGATAGGGATCGACTGTAGCGATGCGAGGCGTCGGGCGCAAATCAGCGCGGACTTGGGGGACGGCTTTTATCGAGGCATAAAAAAACGGCTTATCTTTCGATAAGCCGTTTTTAGTACTTGGTGGTACACAGTCATTTGAACTGGGCGCTCAAGTGGCTGTATATAAAAGGTTTATTGTCGTTCCGTTCGGTTAGGCATACATGTGGGCATACACGCTGCCTTTTTCTGGCTACTGTTTGCCCATGTACCCTCCGCCTGTCAAAGCGCCACCAGACATGGCGTACCTCGATCAAGCAGGGCCGATGCCAAGATAGTTATTCCTTGGCCCGTCCTTCTGCCGCCAGGGAGGCGAGGGCCAGGGTGAGAAATCCTGAGTTCCTATCCAGCGTTTCCAGTGCCCCCCTGATGTTTTGCGCGACCTCTGTAGATCCTCGTTGCTCAACCCAGTTTGAGAGCTCCTCGATAGCTGCTCCCAGGGCAAGCTGATTTTCATTCATTCGTTTGAGCACAGACGCAAGCAGAGATGGGTCTTCCATGCTGTTCTCCCTCCCGTGTTGACCATGTAGCCAATCTACATCGAGCCAGTGGCATTGCATATCAGTAGCCCTGTTTACCAGGTGGGCCAAATTGCGCCGGGGACCCTGGGAGATTTCGCTGCACACGGGGTCGGAAACCCGCGGGATCTTGGTAGTGACAGAGATTGCACCTTACTGAAATTTCAACGTTGAAATTGAAAGGACCCTGACGAAAAAAGGGCATCGTTACCGCAACGGTAAAGGTGAGCCATTGTGTTGCTGATAGCGAACGGCTGAACCCGGTCAACCTTGGGGATGGTGTCAACCACGTCAACCTGTCAACCGACGTAGAAAATTCAGTCGCTAACAAGATGCTGCGGGTTCTTTGCCCCGTGCCTTTCCGAAATGCGCAGGGTCCCTCGCGACGGTACAAACCATCGTGCAAATAGAATGCTAAACAGCAGCGAACCCGGCCCACTTGTCCACTAAGCTGGACGTTTCCGCTAAAACGACATTCGGGTATCCAACCCTTTCCCTCTACGTACCGTCTGGGGCCAAGTAATTTCTGTCTTCATCCGTTGCGCTAAGCAACCACCTGTCCCGAATATTCATGACGATGCCTACCCGCTGATAGCTTCCTTGGCAAGGGGGGCAGGGGAGCCCGTTGAAGGGTGTTACAAGAGTTACTGATGTTACAAACTCTCATAACTGATTGATTTTGTAGGGTTAATTGTTGGTTACACCACGGGTACGGCAATGCTGTGTTGAGTGTTACGAAAGCCCTCGGTGTTACACCCAATAGACAGGTTGCTGACTGGCAGCTATTGGAGCGAAATCGAAAATGAACTCGCCACCGAGCCGGCATAGCGTGGCACGCTAAGCTGAGGTAGCATCGAGCCATCAACGCGTCTGGTCATGGAGACTAAGCATGAGTTTTTCGATAGTAGATAACCCACAATTGGCAATAGCGGTAGCAGTCGGGGTTTGCCTAATAGTTGTAATTACACTGAAATTGGTATGGAAAAACAAAACATCTGTCAAGGCCGATCGAGGTGGTGCGGCGGTTAATGGGGATAACAAGGGAACTATTAAGACTTCATACCGTAAAGGAAAGTAAATGCGGAGTTTGCTGGAGTATGTAGGACTCTTAAAACCTCGCGGAAAAACGAACGTTACAGCGACCAGGGGCGGAGTCGCTGTGAATGGTGATAACTACGGAACTATCATTAGCAATGATAGAGACGAAATCAAAAGCGCTCTAGCAGAGGTCATTACTAGCCAAGCTGAAATGCGCAGTCTAGGTGTAGAGGGTGAGCTACAAAGCGAGATAGGTCGGCAAATCGATCACTACAGAGATCTGATGAATTCGGGTCGTGTAACTGAGGCTCGTAGTCTTTACACGGAGCTTCTGTCTCATCAGGCAAAGAATCTCCAACCCATCTCAATTTTTCGGATCAAAGCAAATATAGGTATTTGCGATCATTTACTTGGCAAACCAGAGGAGGCCGCGCGGCTATTATTAGAAGCGTGTACTTACGCTCCGGATGATCAACGTGCAGTGGCTTTTAAGGCGTTCGCCTTAATTTTGCAGGGGAAAACCAATGAGGCCATCGACTACGGCTTGAAAGAGCTTGAGCGTCATCCTAACAACGAAACGCTGGCCGAGTTTGTGCTGCAAGCCACAAGAATACATTATCAGTACTCAGATTTTTTTGATGATCCTTATGAAAATTTCTCCGATGAGCTAAAGAGGTCTAAATCCGTTCGTCTTGCTCATATTCATCTGCTTTCGTCGAAAAACAGCAGCATCTGGAGAGCTCTGGCCGATGAATATTTGAGCGAAGAGCCAGACGATCTGTTAGCGAAGAGTCTAGTTGCTCTAGGCATAATCCAGTCTTACATCGATGAGCGGCAAAGTCAGAATGGTTTTAAGTTTTCGGCTGAGGACGTGCTAAAAATAAATATCGCCGCCGGATACTTAGATGATTATTGGTCGGACTTTAAAGGAAGTGATAGATTTGCAAATGGCTGGGACTTGCAAGTAGTTCAAGGTTTGATTATTTCTTATAAACTTAGTGCGAGTCGTGATCGGTTGCGTGAGCTTTGCATTTATACTCTTTCCGAACTGTCTGATGATCAGGGGTTAATTAATACTACAATAAAATGTTTATTAGATCTAGATGAGCCTGAGCTTTGTAGGAAGGCGATTGATAAGCTGGATAATTATGAAGAAGCTAGAAAGCTACGTTTTCTACTCTTGGTTGCCCAACAAGACTGGGAAGGGCTGTCGAGTTTTCAAGACTACCAATTAGCTAAGTTCGATGGCGATTTTCTTTGCCAGGCAAAAATCGTGGTGTACATTGCTAGAGCCAAAAAAGGCGACTCAGTGGGCAAAGCCAAGTTAGAGGCACTGCTTGCTACATCGTTGTTGGATAGCCGAGCGCGCTTATTGCTGTTTGAGTTTTCACGCGCGTCTGGTATTAAAACAATCGCAGAAATTGCTTATGCTTACGGCTCAAAATTTATTGCCGATAAGACAGACGTGATCGAGTTTTTTCATTATATGAAGCTTCTTCGGTCGCTAATGATGTGGAAGGAAATCATATCTCGCCTTAGCGTATGTCCAGATGTGGCTGATAATTATGATCTCAAGCATATGCTGGCCCTTGCTTTCATAAACGAGCATCCGTTAAGGGCAGAAGCTGTTTGCTTCTATGAAGAACTGGCGCTGGCGCCCAAAGGTTTTGAGTTGTTATTGGGTATCTATTATTTCAGAAGAAATTCTTTTGAAATGGCTAGGCAATGTATTACTCAATATTATAGTTCGGGGGGGACTGATCTGTTTGGTTTTCTCGCTTTGATAGATATGGCCAAAAATGAAAGAAACCTGCCAGCGCTATCTGAGCTTTTTCTTCTGTATGATATCGATCGGTTCAACGGGCCGCCGGACCAATGGATGCATGTCGCTAGTGCATTGGTCATGATTGGCGACTCAAAAAAAGGATTGGAGCTGGCGCATCGTTTATATGTAGAAAATCCTGAAATATCAAAAGTTGCGTTAAGCTATTTTCACATTTTTATCAATGCTAATAAAGATGTGTTAATGGATGATGCTCTAGCAGTAAGTGGTGGCTGCCATATCAAGCTTGTCTGCTCAGATGATACTGTCATTGAGAGAAATGTTTCTGAAAGTATAGAGGATGATCTTTCGCTTAATCCTGAAGGCGTCGATCCTTATGTAAAAAAAGTATATGGGATGAAGCCTGGATTTGAATATGAGCAGGTTAAATTTCAGGGGGTAGTAAGGTGGAGGCTAGAAGAAGTTAAACATAAATTTCTAGATGCTTTTCATAATGTGTGCGCCACATATGAAAGTAAATTTCCAGAGGCAGGTGGGCTATGGTCCATTAAAGTTGAAGATGGAAATGTACAGTCTTTACTTGATTTTATAAGGCGGCAGGCTGAAAAAGATGAAGGTTTTATAGCGACTGTTTCTGAGAAAAATATACCTCTAGAAGTCGCAGCTGGAATGTGGAAAAAAAATGTATTTCAAGTTTCAGATTTAATGAGGGTGAGTAAAGGAAGCATCTATACCTGTGCGGGTACAGTGGAGGAGCGAGATCGGGCCATTGAGGCGATCCGCCGATACGAAGGAAAAGCTGTTGTTTTAGACACTTATACTGCTTGGGTGGCTGCGGAGCTTAATTTATTGACGGTGTTGTCAGATTATTTCGAGACTGTGCTTGTCTCTCAGTCTTCGTTAGATTCTCTGCGTAAACTTGTGCGCGAGACAGGAGATCGAGAGGGTTCCACATTTAGTATTGGGTGGCGGAGTGGGACTTTTATAAAGAACGAATATACCGAGGCGGACCTGGCAGCAGAGATTGAAAGGTTATCTGATTGTGCTGATGCAATAAATGCCGTATGCAAAGTGGTTCATTTTGATTTTCCTACCGGTCTGGATGAGCTCACTGAACTTTTACTTGAAATCAGCCCAGAAGCAATCGAAACATATTTCATAGCTAAGGAAAACAAGGCCCTTCTTCTATCGGATGATGGGTTCTCGAGAGGCTTTGCACTAAATGCTTATGAATTGTCGGAAAGCGCGTGGCTGCAAATTTTCATCAATGAGGCGATGAGAGATGGGAGAATTTCACCTGCCGCATATGTTGACGCAATTCTGGGCTTGTGTCGCTTTAAACACACGTCCGTATCTATAAGTACCTATGTTCTTGATTCTATTTTTGAACGGGATTTGACAACTGAGCTTGTAGAGTTTAGAGCGGTTTGCGAATATTTAGGCGGATCGTCTGCCGAAGAAAAGAGTCATTTTGATCTGGTTTTGCGTTTTATTATCAAACATTGGCTGCTCGCATACAACTCAACCAATAATTCGCTGGTTGAAGATTTCTTACAATTAAGTCATGGCGACGCCTACCCTTCGGCGAAAGTGAAGAAGGCGACAAGTATATTGCTAGAACGGATGCGGTTGATGCCTGATGGTGTAAGGCTTCTCAATGAGTTGGCGAATTTCCCAATATTGCGTCTGAGAGGATTTATTCGTGACTGGTGGGTTGGCCACTTCTACCGCTAGCTAATTTACTCAGCACATGCGGCAACTCCCCTTTCATTCAGAATTAGTTGGGGGGCACGATACCTGCTCTAATCGGTCTATGGGCTGGAACAGCCCTAAGCCGCTCATACTGGTAGACGGAGGCCGACGATTGCGTTGAGTAAGTCTGCTTCGTTTATTTGTAACAGAGTGCGCATCTGAGATCCATACCGTGATTTCTTAGTAAGATCTAGTGTTCAGATTTGCCTAGCAGCTCGCGAGAAAAATGCGTTTGCCTATACTAGGAACGCTTCCAAGCTATCATTCCAGCCCCTAACCTAAGATTTCCCGCCAGGGACGGCCTACCAAGTCCTACCCTATTCGCTCTTCTCGATTGCCTCCAATTCTTCCCTATACCGGTATGTCTCAGACACGAAATCAATGAAAGCTACCGCTGCGGCAACTGCTAGACGTGCGTGCCTCGGCTGAAGCCCGCGGTACTGGCCGTCTTTGCCATGCCCGGTTCCGTATAGGCCTCTCAACTGCGCCAGATTGCTCGTAAGCCCCGCAAGGTTGCGTAGCACTAGCCGAATATTGTCAGCGCCCTTTGCCGCGTCGCTGACTCCCTCAGGCACTAACTGGAGCGCTTTCGTAACTTTCTTAGTCAAATCACCTAGGTCGTCAGATTTCGTAAAAGGGATTTCGCGTTTGGTGAGTATGGATTTGCAGCAGCTCTCAACCAGCTCCTTGGCAGTGCCGATAGCGAGTTCGGGGTCGCTGTCGACGGAATACTCCACCCGTTCGATTTGCTTCGCCATCCAACCTGCATTTAGTGCTTCGACGACCGCCTTTGCACGCATTACGGACCTAGAGGTGTTGTTCTGGCTGGTAGCGTCGGTAACCGAGCGGTAAGCGAAGCGCGGGCGGCCAGCGATCAGCTCCTCTTGATAAATTTCCCAACCGGTGTTTTTGAGTTGATCGTTGAAGTGGCTTACGAGTTTGAGGGAGTCAGTCCGGTCTGGACGCACGACAGGGTGCACAATTTCGCAAAGGAAACGGAGGAACTGCTCTGCGTGGCCGTCGAGCAGTTGGAAGCGAGAATCAGTGAAGACCCAGTCGCTTTCCCAATCATCGTTGTTCCACCGATGTTGCCAAATGTCACCAGCTGCATCCTTAAAGCGAGCGTCAAAAGATGGAAGCTTTTCCAGCTCATAAAGCCGGCTCAGAAACTCAACGTCATTGAGCTCGCCGTGCCATTTCACGTCATCGAGCCGAAGGCCATCAAGTATGTTCTGGCGCACCTTCTTCGGTACGTCAGATTTACCAGATCGCCACTCCGGATAAAATTCTTTCGCTGGAATGATCACTGCCGCATAAGCAAGATTTGCCTCATGCTCGGTGACCTCTCTAAGCGCCGACGTGATTCGCTCCTTAAGCTGATTGCGCCTGGCCCCAAGCTTGGCAAAATCCAAAGGGGGCATGGACAACTGGATGTCCCAGTAATAGGTTCCGCCGTTCCAGCTGTCGCTGCCGGTCAGCTCAGCCTTGGCAGGGTAATCACGAATTAAGTCGGCCGCCTCATCAGCACCCTCCGCACGCAAGACTGCATGCACGGTCGCCAACAACGCCTCGATTTCTCTTTGCTCCATACCCCCTCCCGATTCTCAGACTAGCGTTTATCGTACACATACCTAATCGGGGGTGAACTCATTTTTTGAAGGTTTCACGATTCGCCATGGATGCATATGCTGCTGCATTTATAGCCGGGTAGGCCTAGTCGATCACACCCTGAAAGAGTGCAACAATGAGGGAATACCATCATATATGTGAGCATCTACCAGTGGCGGTGCGGTGATGTGAGAATTATGCTTGACTGGCTCCGTATTGAAGAGACGGCTGTGTACAAAAAAGTGCGCTATATGATATGCAGATAAGAGTTGCACGAAATGATGGCTGTGAGCTATCTTGAAAGACAGCGTAGGACAGAAATTCAATTATGAGTTTGGTTTTTATAAAAAACCGACTATTTAATGTTTTTTTGTTTTAGCTCCTTATGCTCGCTTTATTGGGTTATATATCTTGTCTTGTCAGGAGCGTAATATGGATATTGAAGCTATCTTGCATGATGAAGTGGAGGTTGTTCAGGCGGAAAATCGACCTCCCTTCGAATCCACGTTTGACTATGCTCTGTTTAAAAAGAACCAAGAAGAAGCAAATAATGAATGGAGAGCCCTTGGTCACGATGGGCAAAAGCAGTTCAACGGTAAATTAAGGCTCTTCTATGAAAGTAAAAAGCTGGTGCCTACTGAGGATCAAAATTTTGCGAACTCAAAAAATTTATTTTTGCTAGACAGCGAAATACAAGCGCGGACTGGTGCTCGTAGTAATCTCGACTTTATAGCCTTGGATGATTTAAATTTTCCGTCGCCAGCTCTTGAGCTTTTGGAGAACCTTGAAAACTCTGATCACATTCGAGAGCTTTATAGAATCAGAAAACGTACAACCGGAGATGAGCGAAACTCTGGAATTTCCGCTGATGAGGCTAGAAGGCTGAAGAACTGCCTGAAACAGGGCCGGGAGTTATATCTCAGTAGTAGAAGTGGCCCAGTCATGGTGAAACCTCTAACTTTGTTCTATTCTCTTACAGCTTACGCCTACTCGATAATAATATTGAATAACCCAATAAGATTTAAATTGGATAATCTTCCTGGTTCCCATGGGATGAACTATTTGCCAGACCCAATCCGCGTTCAGTTTGGCGGGGACATGCCTCACGGAACCTTTAGTGACTTGGTGTCATCTTTTCCTACTAGTCTAGTTAGAACTCGTGACAGCGATTATGCACAAAGTAATCTAAACTCAATCCTTGCTTTCTATAAGAACAGGTTTACGGTTAGTGCTGGTGCTCTTTTAAGTATGGTTCCAGAAATTCGGGATTATTATAAAATTACAACTGGTCGGGACTCTCGCACCCACCCACTAGAAGTAAAGGTTGTTACAGACCGGCGCAGCACGTCTTGGGAGTTGCAGATAGGTGACGGCATTAGACGTCCCCCCCTAGGTGACGTTGCGCAATCTTTTCCAAATTTTGATGTAACTGAGCGATACGGGAAAACAATAGTAAATATCCCAGCAGTGGATGAGCATAGGGCTCAAGCAGCTATTTATGCCGATATCAGAGGTAACCTCTGGTACGTAGAGAACCCTTTTTTTCCTGTGGTACTTCCAGAAATTGCCGTGCATTTTCTTTTAACTAGCATGTTTAGCAATTTGATGCGCTACTCACCTGATCATTGGGGTGAGGTTCTACTTAATCAGGTTAATACTAATGTTTCTCTGATAATAAATAAGTATCTTTCATCCTTTGAGTTAAAGATGCCGATATTGCTTTTGAGGTCGATTTCAAAATTTCATCCTGTGGTTTCATCTGGGATATAGACCAAGTTTGCGGCAAGTCGGCTTTGTTCGAACCCTTTCTCAGTTTTCGTCGAGCTACAATTTAACGACTTGACGAGGGTGGCATAAATATTGTCGTATAACCCTAAGCGTGCCTTTGGTTTATGGCAAGATTAAATTTACGGAGTCGTAAGTCGTGGCCCTTATCTGGCAGCTGAAAATGAGTTAAATGTAAATGGAGGCCGAATAGGCCTCCATTGGTATCTAGCTCCGGCGTTTCAATTGCTCATCGATGAGGCTCAGCTCTACTTTGATCGCGTTAGAGGTGAGGGTTTGTACTGCTGTGGTCTTCACCCATCGAGAGCCCATGAGCTTGAGCAGAGCGCTCAGGTGGGTTTTCCTTGCTTTCAGCGTTTCGGTACGACTGGGGCTGTTCTGCATGGCAGTGTTCATAGTGCTGATCCTTGGGCATTGTTTAAACAGCCCACACACGTGGGCTGTTTAAGGTGGGCAGGGCGCTACAAAGCCAGCACGTCTTGTACCTTGTACCGTACTGAGCGGTCCGACAGGTCACTCCAGGCCCAGTTGCTGAAATTTTCCCCTTGCTCTGGAATGTTGAGCTTGAGCAGCGCCACAGGATCCCGGTCGATCATTCGACGCGCCGCGCAAAGTTGTCCGCCCACATCAAGCAATGCTTGAGCGGCCTCATTCCACTTCTCTTCGAGCACCGCGTTTGCGAGGTGCAGCGCCTTGTTCTCAATTTTTTGATGTTCTTGCTGCGCTTCAGCGATGTGCTGATCGATGGTGGTCAGCTCTTGTTCCAGAGCGCTGATCATCAGTTGCTGACGACGGTTTTGCTCGGCTGCCGTTGCGAGGTTTTTAGCGGCTTTTTGAGCGTCAGCATTAGCAGTCTTCTCGCCCTCGGTGTCGCCCCACGCGACAGCCTGAGCGTAGGCAGTTGCCGCTTCGGTCTCAGCCTGCCGTGCCTTCGCCATTTCATCTGTGGCTTGCTGACGGATTTCATTTAGGCGGGTGCTGACACTCTGGCGCTTTTCGTTGAGCTCGTGCTCGTCGGCCTTCCAGGTCGCCATGGCGTCGCGGTAGCCCGCCATCAGGGTTTCGTGATTGGCGATGTTTTCGCGTCGAACAATTTTTTGACTCAAACGATCAATTTCAAAGTCCAGTGAATCACATTTTCTTTTCCGGTCGGCGTACTGATCCTGCACGTCCCGCTCCCGGCCTCGCTGGATAGACTCGGGGGCGGCTAGAGCGGTCTCATAGTGCAAGAGTTCGGCTCGCAGGCGTTCCACTTCGGAGGTCAGCTGTTCACGGCGGTCTTTCAGTTTTTGGATGTCGTTCATTGTTTCGTCTCTGTGTAATTCGATTGGATTGGGTTGGGCGGCTGGCGAGGCCGGGAATGAGCCGGCGCTACCTCCATCAGTAGGGAGGCCGTCAGGCAGCCCGAGCCTCGCTCTCATCCGTTCCCGGTATCGTCTTCACGATGTAGCAGCGTTGCGGGCCCAGGCCGGGTAACCGAACCAAGCTCGATGCCTTGCCGTCGCTACCAGGTTCCAGCACCCCCCGATGCAGCAGCTCCTTGTTCACGGCGTTGATGTTCATGCCCCGAAAGATCTCGGATCGCCATGCTTCGGGCAGCACGTAGTAGGTGTGGGTGGTGTGCATGGTGTCGCCCATGCCGTGCTCCAGGGTTTTGCGAAAGCCCAGCCGGTCAATGGTGCGGGGCCCGTGCTCATCGATCTTCGCGGCGGCGGTTTCCCAGCGGGTAAAGCGGCTTTCCCCAAAGCGCTCGATGATCTGGCGAAGGCGGGCCAAGATCGCATCGCCTTCAAGGTTTCCGGCGCCGCCACGCTCATTCAGCCACGCGCTCAGGCACACACGTGCCGCTGTGGTCGCGGTGCCGTCGGGCCAGCCGGTGATACCGAGCGCGGTGGCCAGCTCTCCGGCCGCTGCGGCCAGCCCAAAGCGTGCAGCGGCTCGGTGTGCTTGCCCACTGGCCGAGGCAGGGAGGGCTTTGGTGACGAAGCCTTCCAGAGTCCGGCGGAGGATAGTTGACCATCCGTGCATCTTGCCGGGCTCGCAAAGAGCCGCCAGGAACGCGGTGAGTGGCGTGCCGTAGTATTTGGCTACCCGAGCCTTGAGCGCGTCTGAGAGGGCCGCTGCGTCGTCGAAACCACTCAACACATCGAACATGCCGAGGCCTTTACTGGCATCCGCTGGTACGGCCAGCATGCGCACCTCCATACCGGCTTTCAGTTCCTTATTGGCTTCAGCCATGTGCTGCGCCAACGTCTTCTCGCCGGTCGAGAGAAACAGTAAGCGCCACTCCTGCACCTGTCGGCCCGCTTGTCCTCGGTCATTGGCACGAGCCTTGCCGGTGCCATTGCCGAGCATGTAGACCGTTTCGCCGATGATGCGCGGGTCGCACATACCGATTTCATCCAGCACCAGGAGCCCGTCCGAGTGCGCGGCGGCGATGGATTCCAGGGCGTTGTCTGTCGAGCGCCAGGAGCGCACCACACGCGGCCCGCCATAGATAGAGGCAGCGACTTGTAGGTGTGTGGTCTTGCCGCCGGAGCTGTCACCGTAGAGGTGAAACCCGCCTGATTCGTGACCGAGCATATTCAACAGCGGTCCCGCAAAGGCCACGCTGACGACGAACGCTAGACGATGGTTACCAATGCACAGTGCGCCGATTTGCTCCTGCCATTGTTCCAGTGTGCCGGACTCGCTGATCGGTGGGAGTTGTGCCCCAGCCTCATAGAAGTGCAGGTGTTCGTCATGCGAACCGATCTGGCGTTCGGGTAATAGGAAAGCATTCCCGTGCCAGCCGAGACGGGTAACCAGTCGAGCCCGTTGCGCACTGTCAAAGCCCTGCAAATAGCTTTGTAAGTCGTTGCGTGCGTTGCGTCCTGAGCGGCTGCCCGCCAGACGTAGCCCCATGTCCACCAGTGGGCCAAGGACGTCCTTGCCAAAGTCGCCGGTCATGGTGCGGGCCGGAATGTTCCAGCGTTTCTTCTGGCCGTCTGGGTCGTCGAACTCGACCAGCAAACCCCAGTTGTGCCCCTTGTCGTCACGGGTACGTGCGAGGATCTCCAAGGGCGAGCACACAGGCCGCGCTTCGCCATCGTCGCCGGAATAAAACACGCCTTCCGGCGTCAGGCGAAAACCGCCGGGCAACAGGTCATTTTTTGATTTGGTGGGCCGCTTGGTTTTGGGCTGCGCCTTGGTTTCGACTTCTCCGGCCGGAGCCGGGGCAGGTGCCGAGCCAAACAGCTCGCCAGTGCGCTCCAGCTCGACGAGGTGGGCCGATGTCCAGCCCTTGGCGAGTGCGTCGGCTGCATCGTCGCCATCGTCCCATTGACCACCTTTGGCAAAGGTCGGTGTGCCATTTTTCAACGTGGGCTTGCGTTTGAAGACGTTGAGGGCGATTGCTTGCACTGAGGCGGCGCCGATTTCACGCAGCTTTGCCGCGACGGCCTCCATGCAGCTCTGACCGCTGGAGTCATTGTCCGGCCACAACAAGACCGACCGCCCTTTGAGCGGTGTCAGGTCGGCCTTGTGCCAAGAGTTGGAACCGTTCGGCCAGCAAGTCGCCACGTAACTCGGCATCAGCTCGGCAGCGGCATCGGCTGCTTTCTCGCCTTCGCACAGTACGACCGGCGCATCGAGCCGTTGCGACAGTTCGTCCAGGTGCAGAAGAGGGCGCGGATTGGGCAAACCTTGCCAGCGCCATTGAGTGGTTTGGCCGTCGGCGCGCTGGCACCAGGTCAACGGTGAAAAGACTTTCCTTGGCTTGCCGTCTTCGTCGGGCCCCAGGTCGAAGCGATATAGCGCCATAAGGGGCTGGCCTTGGGCATCGCGATAGATCCATACCTTGGAGGGCGCGCCGTGTTGCCGGTGCTTGGCCGGGCACTTGTTCATGGCCTCGACCGGGATCGGCTGGATGGCGATCCATTCCGGTGCTTTGCCTTTGCTCGGTGTTGGCTTGGACTGTGCGGCGCCTGCCGATACGTGTAGCAGTTCCGCCAGCTTGTTGCAGGCCTCGACGTCTGTGCCGCCGTCGAGGTAGCGCACCAGGTCGATCAGGTCGCCGCCCTTGTCACCGGTAGCAAAGTCCGCCCAGGTGCCTTTGCTCAAATTGACCTTTAGTGATCCGGCACGTTTGTCCGTGCGGGTCGGATTAGGGGCGGTGTATTCCTTGCCGCCATCGACCCGTTTGCCGTTGGGCAGCCAGTGCGCAAGTACGCGATCAATGTCCTTGAGTCCGGCGTTTTTCACGTCGGCGAAGCTGGGGCGTTTTGTTGGGCTGTTCATGCGCTGGGTCATGTATCGGCCCCCGGCATAAACATCGCATCGTTTACGTCATCGATCAGAGCTTTTGCCATTTCGCCAAGGTAAAGCGCGCACCAGCTGTAGCGCTCGCCCTTGTCGCTCATGGCGGCATCAAGGGAGAGTTGATTGGCGTAATGCTGGAGGAGCGAAACCGTTTCGAGCGCGTCCTCAATAGGAATGCCCGCATTCACCCGAAACACGCCCCGGCCGGAGGATTTATTGAAAAACGACGCTCGGCCTAGTGTTGTGTGAGTGCTCATACGGCACCGCCTTTCTGATCCATCGGAACAGAGGTGGTGTCACCGTGCAGGGTCAGGGTTTTGATCAGTCCCAGGGTGCCCCGGACATCCCAAATAACAGCGGCCAGGACGTGATTGGCTAGACGTGGCCTGTCGCCTTCGCTTTCGAAATGGTCCTCAAGCAACATCAGCACGGACTCTGCGCGGTTGATAGCACAGGTGATTGCATCAACCGGGACACCCTTCTTGATGTCTTTGCTGACGCAGAGCAGGTCTTCAGGTAAGGCGAAGCTGAGGGATGAATTCATTGGGCACCGCCTGCGGCTTCGAGGGCGCGAGCTTTGACCATATGGGCGTTGTAACGGGCAAGACGAGTAGCGAGGCTGGAATTGGCGTGTAAAGCGGCGAGAGCCATTGCGCGGTGTGCAGCGGCGCGAAATTTGGACGGATTGAGGGCGTGTTTCATCTAGCGGAACTCCTGTATGTGAGGAGCTGCCACGGATCGTCGCCAAACGATTTAGGGTGGCAGCTGTGCGCGGGTTGGCGAACCGGGCATACAGGACCCCGGCAGACCCGAAGGTCTCCCACGCACAGCCACCATAAAAGATGAATGCGGGCACAAAAAAAGCGCCTGCAATCGGTATGGGGGCGCCTGTGCGCCTGTATGTAGTCGGGTCGCCAAACCCGATCGCTGATTTTGCAGCGACGGCCAGAGAGTAACGTCCGTTTTTCGAAAGTGCAACCATGGGGGTGCCTTGCGGATTTTCCAGGTGTGGCATAAATTGTTCGGGCATGTAGATTTACCTCAACGCCTCCGGATCGCCCCCGGAGGCGTTTTCGTTTCAGGCATGAAATTCGAAGCGCAGGGAAAGCAGGGGCAGGAAGCCGCCTTGGAGCATCGAGCGGGCATCTTCATAGGCTTCCGCTTGCTGGCCCTCGTCGACGATCACCGCCCCGGTCTTTTCGCAGTGGAGCGAGAGAGCGCACCAGGTGCCATCGGCCCAGCTGAGGATGCTGACCACGCGGCCCTGTTTGTCCTGCTGGCTGCGGTAGCGCTCCAGGCGTTGCATGAGGCGAGGCGAAAAACCGATCTGTCGAAGAATGGAGAACGGATGCATCAGGGCCTTGTTGGCGATCTTGCGGCTCATGCGGCCACCTGATCACGGGCAGCGATGCGTGCTCGTGTCCATGCTTGAACTTCTGCCAAAACCCATGCAACCGGAGCGCTTCGGGCGTTGCTGTTGCTGAGCTTCACCGGCATTGGGAATCCACTGTCCGGTTGGCGCATGAGCTTGTAGATGGTTGGGCGTGCGAGCCCTACGATGGAAATGACCTCGGGCATTCGAATGAGGGTCGATGCTGGGTCGTGAGAAGCGATGGTTTTTGATGCGGTATTCATAGCGAGCCTAACCTGAGTGAAATGAGACAACAGGCCATACGCTACGTAGGGGAGGGGGAACGGACTGTGTCCGCTCCCCTTTTTTATTTGAGTGGTCTAAGACCCAGGATGGTCAGGTGGTCCCTGATGGTTTTTTTGGTTCCATGAACGTTCTGATCGAAAAGCAGATTGGTTAGCTCTGCATCGCTCAGACTGCGCTTTTCAATCAAGCGGCCACTAATGATTTTTTCGGCTGCTGCCTTGATATTTGCGCGCCTATACATCGTGTCCGATTGTATTTTTGATTCAGGGTCTCGATTTCCCTTACCGGCTTCATGGCCCCGCTTTGATGCCTTTGCCGAGAAAGCCTCGTCGAGCATTCGGTGCATCAGGCTGGATGCGTTGAAGCCAGTCTTGAATACGTCGATGTTTTCCGCTTGCCTATACAGTACTGCCATCGATAGGGTCTGTTTGGCTTCACCCAGCAATTCAGCGAATCGCTCTCGCGCGTTGATTTCGGTTCCACTGCGGCGGAATCGTTCTTTTTCGACCAGGGCTAGATACTGGCGGGGTGAATCATTTCTCAACTGCTCTAGCAGTTCTGCATCGATGTCGTAGGTCGCAAGTTCAAGTTCGAACAACCAGTTTCCGAGTACCTCTACAGCTTCGGTGCCAAGCACGAGAGCAAAGGTCGCTGCCAGTTGCGAGTCTGTAGCTTGATGATTGAAGCCAGGGAGGTGTCGAATGACATTTGGCAATGAGGCTGCTCCCGCGATGCTGGCATGGTCATCGATGACGTCACGTAGCTCAAAGACCGTTGTTGTGACTGCCTCAGCACACAGCGCATAGGAGCCATCCTCAAGCCAGAATGAAGTAGCGTCGTCGATAAGGTCGAATGCTTGTCGGAAGTGCTCGCTGAACTGGCGATAGAGCGCCAGCTCGCGAACGGCACGTTCGACGTCGTCCATGTCCTGGATTAAGCACTTTACATCGATCCCTGAAATTTCCAGCTCCTCAATGCCAGTGCTCGGTTCAATGTGCATGTTGGGCTCCCCGTCGCCCCGGAGCTGGGGGGCAGTCGCAGCGATGCACATATGAAGACGCCACCGCCCGCAGTGCTGAAGGAGGCGGATTTTCGTTACACGACTTGGTGTCGTTACACTCGGTGTATCGTTGAGGTGGTTGTGGTGTAACTCGGTAAAAACTCAATAAATTCAATCGGTTGGGGTTGTCCGTTACACGTGTCACACGCGTTACACCGGTTTTAGAGGTGGGCTGGGTATGCGCCCTCATACTGCCTTTCCGAATTGGCCTTGCACGACATTACCTACCTCTAGGGCATCAAGGTGATCCGCATACCACTGCATCATTTTCACGCGCTGCTCGAGGTACTGAGCTTTGTTGTAAATACCTCGGACACCCTGTGCCTTGTGACTGAGTTGGGCCTCGATATGGTCAGCGGGGTAACCATGCTCATTGAGGATGGTGCTGGCGATGTGGCGGAAGCCGTGACCGGTCTGGCGGCCTTCGTAACCAAGACGCCTGAGTGCCATGAGAAACACGGTGTCGCTTCGGGGTTTGGTGCGGTCGCTTCTACCTGGAAACAGGAGAGGGTATGCACCGGTAAGTTGCCGAAGCTCCAAAAGGGCATCTACGGCCTGAGTGCATAGCGGCACCAGATGTTCGCGGCCTTTTTTACGTCCCTTGCGTTCGACAGGCACTGTCCACAGCTTTTTGTCGAAGTCGAACTCCAACCAATGAGCTTCGCGAAGTTCGCTGGGACGGACTGCCATCAGGGTCAACAGCCGCAGGCCAAGCTGAACATCTTTGGCATGCGGATAGGAACGTATCGCTCTCAGTAACTGAGGAAGCTCGTCAGGTGAGACATGAGCGTAGTTCTCTGCCTTTCCCGATGACAGAAACTTATGCACGCCCTCCAAGGGATTGTTGACGGCTCTGCCGGTTACGCGAGCCAGATCATAGATATCTTTGCAGTAAGCCCTCACGCGGCTCATCTGTTCCAAAATCCCCTGGCGCTCAAGTCCTCTCAATAGCTCCATCCACTCCATAGACATGATCGAGGTATAGGGGCGTTTACCTAGCGAGGGGAACACGTGGCGTTCGAGTGCGCCAAGTATCCTTTTGGCAGTCCCAGCATCCCAGCCGCTGAGGCGAGACGTATGCCATTCCCTGGCTAGTGCTTCAAAGGTGTCATTGGCTGCGTCAATGTCAGCCGCCTGACGAGCCTTCTTGGAGATGATTGGGTTCTTGCCCTCTGAGGCGTCAGCTCGCAGCTCTGCCGCTTTCTGCCGAGCGAAGGCGCCGCTTACTTCTGGATAGCCGCCGAGACCTAGCCAAGACCATTTGCCGTCCGGTTTCTTGTAGCGTAATTCCCAAGATTTCTGGCCGTTTGGTTTGACCCTGAAATACAGCCCAGGGCTGTCTAGTTCGCGGTATGCCCCGGCCTCAGGCTCCAGGCTGGAAAGTGTTGTATCAGCGAGAGGGCGTCGCTTGATATCGGCGCGCTTCATCCGTGTATGCCTCCAGTTCAATTAGTTCTGAAGCATACACGTGGGCATACACGGTGGGGAAGGATAGGGGTAGATAGAGGTGGACAGCCAGAAACAAGAAAGCCCGCACTAGGCGGGCTTCTTGAGGTGATTCATAGACTGCTGTAGACATCTATGGATCGGTACTTGGTGGCTACACAGGGACTTGAACCCCGGACCCCAGCATTATGAATGCTATGCTCTAACCAACTGAGCTATGTAGCCAAGTGGCGCGCATTATTCGCCGGTAACGAAGATGTGTCAAGCGTAAATCTGAAATATTTCTCAGCGCTTTCAACCGCTTATCAATCCTCGCCGCAAATACCCGTCAACCGAGTTGAAATCTCCCTGTGTTGGCGCTCAGGGCCTGGCTGCCCTGGCTCAAAGTATCCGCCGCGAGGTTCACGGCGCGTGCCCCTTCAAGCAATCGCATGGCCGCCTGGTCGACCTGCTGGATATTGCCGCTGACCTCGTCGGCGGTGCTGGCTTGTTCGTCCACCGCGGTGGCGATTTGCGCCAGGGTATCGGTGACGCTCTGCACGGCGCTGGCAATTTCTCCCAGCCGCTCGCCAAGGCCGGTAACGGCTTGCGCGTCGGTCTGGGCCTGGCCGCATGCGGCTTCCATCAGGCTGACCGCTTCGTTGACCGTAGCGCGCAGGCTGTCGACGGTGCCAGCAATCTGTTGGGTGGAGGACTGGGTGCGTTGCGACAGGCTGCGTACCTCATCGGCCACCACCGCGAAACCACGGCCCTGTTCCCCAGCGCGAGCGGCTTCGATGGCGGCATTGAGGGCCAGCAGGTTGGTCTGCTCGGCTACGCCGCGGATGGTGTCGACCACCATCTGGATCTGTTGCCCCTGTTCGCTGACCCGGCCCAATGCGGCGGCGGTTTCGTTGAGGCGCTGGTTGAGTTGCTGGATGCTCGCCGTAGTGCGTTGACTGTCGCGGCTGCTGTCGGCGGCGATACGCCGGGTCTGCTGGGCGCTGTCGGAGGCCTGCTCACAGCTTCTGGCGACCCCTTGAGAGGTGGCGGCCAGTTGCGTGGCGGCCGCGGCGATCTGGCTGATCTGCATCTGTTGGGCTTCGACTTCGCCCAGGGCGCCGCTGGAGTGCGTGTTGAGGGTGCGAACGGCATTACTCAACTGCAATGTTTCGTGGTCCACGCCCAACAGGCTGTTGCGCAACTGCACCACTGCAACGTTGAGAGCGGTACTGATGGCCGCCAGTTCGTCGCGTCCTTGTACCGGCACTTGCAGACTGAGGTTGCCGTCACGCAGGGCTTCGGCCAGTAATGTGATGCCACTGGCGCTGCGGCGGATGGACGCTTGCAGGCAGACGAAGAGGTAAAGCGCGGCCAACAGCAGACAACCCAGCACCGTGGCCACCAGGGTGAATTGGCGGATGGCCGAGGAGTGGTAGTGGTCCAGTCTCGCATCCAGAGCCATCAGAGACTGCTGGCGCAAGGTCGCCAAGTCCGCCAGGAGCGCATCCATGTGTTTCTCGAATTCTTCCGGCTTGAGGCTGATGGAGCCGGCGAAGACCCCTTCATCCAGGACTTTCAGGCCGGAATCCAGATGCTTGAGGCTGTCTTGGAATTGTCCGGCCCAGGCTTGCAGTTCGTTCGGCAGGCGCGCTTGCAGTACTCCACCGGTTTTGACCAGTTGATCCCGGGCATCGCCGATCCGGCTGCGCAGGTCGCGCAATTGCAGGCGGCTTTGCAGGGTGAACTGACCCGACACAACGGAGGCCTGGCCAACGCTGGCCAGGCGACCGACCCGCTCGATCAGGTCCGGTGTCTGCTGGGTCGAGATCTGGATCAGCAGGTAGGTTTCCAGCCAGGAGGCGAGGGTCAGGCGATTGTCCATGACGATCTGCTCGCGCAAGGCTTGCAGGGCACTCAAGGCCGCAGTGAAGCGGTCATAACCGTCCGGCCACCAACCGACGGTGCCCAGGCTTTTCGAATCAAGACCATTGAGACTGGTTTGCAACGTTTGGAAGCGAGCCAGGGTGTCGGCTTCGGCACCTTCGGTTTGCAAGGTGCTGCCCAGATCATTGGCGGCCTGGTTGAGGGCCGGCTGCACGGCATCGAAAGCCGCCATCGCGGCAAGCGTTGCGGGTGTTGCCTGGCGATTGGTTTCCGTGGCTCGCCAACGGGCCGCGCGGTTGCGCTGGGCGGCGAGCAGGTTGTCCAGGTTATCCAGGGCCAGCAACTGGCGAACCCCGGCGCGTTCTTCGGAAATCAGGCTGAGTTTGTCGCGATAGTCCTGGCCGATGATCCACAGGCTGCCCATGAGTGGCAGGATGAAAAGCAGGAACAGCAACTGAAATTTGCGGGCAAAGCCGAAACGCCCCAGCAACCTGATTCCCGGTGATAGAAAAGCCTGCATGCCCATACTCCCCTGAACACCTTTGCACTATTTTTGTGCGTTTCGACACAGTGCCGAAACAGGTGCCCTTTTAAAAGGCCTCGAAAGTTTGTCCAGGCCCGCTCTGTAGGCTGGCTCTGTAGCGAAACTTCCCATTCTCGGTCCCCTTTGTAAGGGGCCGCGTTGTAGACCGTTAACAAGGCAAGATTCAGACCATGGCTTTGCGCTATTACCGAGCTCGCTGACAATATTTCAAGTCGATAGCAAGCTAAGGGGATAGCCTTGCTGCACCGAAAAATGGCACATTGATGAATCCGCTTCCTGTGCAAACCCCGTATGGAAACTCCCATGGCTATCAGCGATACCCAGGTCGATACCGCGTCTATCCCTGCCACACCTCAAAGCAGCCCTTTGGTCATGCGCATCATCGGTGCCGTGGCGTTGGCGCATTTGATCAACGACCTGATCCAGGCGGTACTACCGTCTATTTACCCGATGCTCAAGGCCAGTTATGGGCTGACCTTCACCCAGGTTGGCTTGATTACGCTGACCTTCCAGTTGACGGCATCGCTGCTGCAGCCCTGGGTGGGTTATCACACGGACCGGCACCCCAAGCCCTGGCTGCTGCCGGCCGGTACGGTCTGCACGCTGATCGGGATCGTGATGATGTCCATGGTTGGAAGTTTTGCCATGATCCTGCTGGCCGCCGGTCTGATCGGTATTGGCTCCTCGACCTTTCACCCTGAAGCATCGCGAGTCGCACGCCTGGCGTCGGGCGGGCGTTATGGGTTGGCGCAGTCGACGTTCCAGGTCGGCGGTAACGCCGGCTCTGCTTTCGGCCCGTTGCTGGCGGCGGCGATCATCGTTCCTTACGGGCAAGGTAATGTGGCCTGGTTCGGCCTGTTCGCACTGTTTGCGCTGTTCGTGCTGTACCGCATCAGCCGCTGGTACGCCAATCACCTGAACCTGTTCAAGCTCAAGCAAGGCCAGGCGGCTACTCACGGTCTGTCCAGGGGCCGGGTCTTGAGTGCATTGGCGGTGCTGGGTTTGCTGGTGTTCTCCAAGTATTTCTACATGGCCAGTTTCACCAGCTACTTCACCTTCTACCTGATCGAGAAGTTCGACCTGTCGGTGGCGTCGTCGCAGTTGTATCTGTTCCTGTTCCTCGGCGCTGTGGCGGCGGGGACCTTCTTTGGCGGTCCGATAGGCGACAGGATCGGACGTAAGGCGGTGATCTGGTTCTCGATCCTTGGCGTGGCACCGTTCACGCTGATCCTGCCTTACGTTGATCTGCTGTGGACCAGCATTCTCAGCGTGGTCATCGGCTTCATCCTGGCTTCGGCATTCTCGGCCATCGTGGTGTATGCCCAGGAACTGGTGCCGGGTAACGTCGGCATGATTGCCGGCGTGTTCTTTGGCTTGATGTTTGGCTTCGGCGGGATTGGCGCCGCGCTGCTGGGGCATCTGGCCGACATCCGCGGCATCGAGTATGTGTATTGGTTGTGCTCGTTTTTGCCGTTGTTTGGAGCCCTGGCGATTTTTCTGCCCAAAAGCAGAAAAAACTGACGTGTACTCAACCGGCGGAGGCGAGTGGGCCCCGCCGGTCGTTGCGAAACAACTGAATTTCAAAGCATTGAAAAATACCCGCCCACCAGAGCGATTTGATTAGTTGCTTGGAACCGCGACTAAAGTACCGTTTTGTATAAGTCTTAAGTTTGATTTTGTATAAAAGTCGGTCATGTTAATTTGCTGCTGTGGTTGATGGATTGAATGGACGCAGCGGCAATCTTCAAGGGAGTCCGCTGGGGTGACCGGAAAGCAGCTTTCCACATTCTTTCCACCCGCCGCTCTTATTGTCTTGGGACATAAGGCCTTCGGCTCTTGATCTGAATACCTTCACCCCTCGGGTGAGGTGACTCACGCCCCTACCTGCCACGCTTCAAATACTTATAAAACAGCTGTATCGCCGCGTCCGTTCAAGGCGATTGCCTCGTGGACAGCGTAAACAGCCGTGAGCGATTGTTATTTGCCGTGTCGTGCACAAGTTTGAGGCTGTCGTCTTAAACGTTGGCAATAAAAATAATCAGGCAGGGGATGATATGAAGTTCAAGTCGTTGCAGGCACGCATTTGTGTCACGGCAGGCGTATGTCTGTTTGTTTCATCAATTAGCCTGGTTATTTACGGGCTCTTTACCGCCAGGGCCAATGAACAATACGTGGCGACCGAAGTCTCGGCGTTGGTTGAAGAATCAACGATCCGGGAAATTCAGAACCTGGCCGAGTCCCGTGCCAATGCCATTCAGGCCAAGTTGCAAAATGCTCTGGATGCGGCCCGCACCATGGCCAATACCTTTGCCTCCAGCAAGGCTTCGCAGAGCCCTTTGGCGTTGGGACGTGAGCAGATCAACACGGTATTGCTCAGCGTTCTAAAAGATAACCCGGACTTCAATGGCACTTACTCCTGCTGGGAACCGGACGCGTTGGATGGTCAGGATCTTGTGTTGCGCAATGCTCAGGACGGCAGTAATCCGTTGACCGGGCGCTTCACGCCTTACTGGACGCGCAGCGCTGGCGGACATGTGGCAGTACAGCCATTGGTCGAGTATGACTCCCCGGATCGCCACCCGAACGGTGTACCCAAAGGGGGTTGGTACAGCGGCCCACGCGACACTCTGAAGGAAAGCGTGCTGGACCCCATTCCTTATGTGGTTCAGGGCAAAAACGTATGGCTGACCACTTTGTCGGTGCCGATCGTATCCGATGGCAAGTTCTACGGCGTGGTCGGCGCTGACTTCGATATCGACTTTATCCAGAAACTCAGCGAGCAGATGTCGGCCGATCTCTACGGTGGCAAAGGCACGGTATCGATTCTGAGTAACCAGGGGCTGGTGGTCGCGGACAGTCAGCGTACCGACCTGATTGGCCAGCCCATCAAGGCCTTGTTGCCTGACTCTTGGGAGAAAGTGCTGCGCGATATCCAGAGTGGTCGTGGTGACGGTCTGCTCAATCCGCACACCCAGCATATCGAAGTGCTGATGCCCATCGAGCTGGGGCGCACAGGTAAACCCTGGGCGGTGCTGATTCGCCTGCCAAAGGCAGTGGTCATGACTCAGGCCATTGCCCTGGAGCAGGAGCTACAGGCGCGCAGTATCAGCAACAGCATCTGGCAGGTGTCGGTTGGCCTGGGCGTTTCGCTGTTGGCGCTGGTCGCCCTGTGGTTTGCCGCCGCAAAAATCGTTGGGCCGATTCGCGAAGCCGCCGCCTTGGCAGCCAACATCAGCCTGGGGGATTTCTCGCGTCGCCTGGTGCAAAAAACCGAGGACGAAGTGGGCCAGTTGTCTGTCGCGCTCAACGATATGTCTGAAAGCCTGCAACGGCAGGTCAGGGTGGCCGAACGCATTAGCGAAGGTGATCTGGACCTGGAGGTCCGGTTGTCCTCGCCCCACGATACCCTTGGCAAGTCACTGGAGAAGATGGTGGGTAATCTGAACCAACTGATTGGCGAAGTTCAGGCCAGCGCCACCCAGATCACCGGCAGCTCGGCGCAGGTTACCGACCTGAGCCAGTCATTGTCCGATGGGGCGTCCAATTCCGCGTCGTCCATCACTGAAATCAGCGCGGTGATGACGCAAATGGCCGCACAGACCCGGGACAACGCCGCCAATGCCAAAAAGGCCGATGAGCAGTCCCAGGCATCACGGGCCGATGCCGGGGAAAGCGACAAATTGATGAGTGAGCTGATTGCCGCCATGGCCGAAATCGACAATTCGGGCAAAGACATTACCGCGATCATCACCACCATCGACAACATCGCCGCGCAAACCAACCTGTTGGCGTTGAACGCGGCTATCGAAGCCGCCAGGGCAGGTGAGTTGGGGCGTGGTTTTGCGGTGGTGGCGGATGAGGTGCGTAGCCTGGCCGCCCGCAGCGCCGAGGCCGCCCAGCAGACGGCTGCATTGATTGCCGACTCCTCGAGCAAAACGCAACGCGGCATGATCATCGCGGGCCGGACCGCCGAATCGCTGAAAAACATCGTCAGCGGAACCAGTGCTGTTTCCAACCTGGTTTCATTGATCTATCAAGCCTCCAGCGAGCAAGCCTCAGGCCTGCAACAGGCCAGCATCGGGTTGGAGCAGATCGATGAAGTGACGCAGAAAAAACAGTCCAACTCACAAGAGTGCGCGGTGGCGGCCAAGGATCTTTCGGAGCGAGCATCTTTGATGCAGCGCGTGCTGGGGCGCTTCAAAGTCAAAAGGGGGTAGTGGGTTTCCTGGCCACGCGTGACTCAAGATTTATTGTGCGAGGGACCAAGCTCCCTCGCCACAGTTCAATCCAGTTCTTGAATGACCGCATCTGCATTGCTTTGTCCAATAGGGTCTCGATAACGCCCCCGAGGGTGTACTATCGATACTCGCCCATCGGATATCAGTTAGCCATGTCCACGCTAAGCGAAGAGAGCCGTCAGATCGTAGCTTCTCTGGCGCACCGCGTTGGCCCCAACGCTGACATTGCAAAGACCGCCCACGCGATCGTTTCCATTTTGCAGGATATAGAAGTGGCCCTGACGCCTGTCATTGGTCAGCAAGGGGTTGTCGCGTTGTATCGCCGCAGCCTGCATCTGTGTGGGGCCGCTCATCCGCGCCTGACCAGCACCTGCAACAAGGTGCCGTCCGGCATGGTTCTGACCGCCCTGAATTCAGTGCTTGTTGAGCAAAGCGAAGCCGATGCGCGGTTTTTCGGTGAAATGTTGCTGACCACTTTCTATGAGTTGCTGACCACGCTGATCGGACCCTCGCTTACCGCACGTTTGCTTCGTGACGTGTGGGATTCTTCTTTGAGCGACACCCCTTCGCAGGAAAATTCGCCATGAGCAGCAAAGTGACTATCAACCGCTTGGCCACCGGCGTGCCAGGACTGGACGAGGTCTTGGGCGGAGGATTGCCGGAGTTTTCGTTCAATCTGATCGCCGGCCCACCCGGTTGCGGCAAGACCACCCTCGCGCACCAGATGATGTTTGCCCTGGCGACCCCCTCACGTCCGGCGCTGTTTTTTACCGTGCTGGGTGAGCCGCCACTGAAGATGCTGCGCTATCAGCAGCAGTTCGATTTCTTCGACAGCGACGCGATCAATCATTCGATCCGCTACGTCAACCTGGCTGACGACACCCTGGCTGGGGATCTGGACGAAGTGCTGCGGCGCATTGTCAGCGAGGTGGAGGCGCACTCCCCGGCGCTGGTGTTCGTTGACTCGTTCCGCTCGGTGGTGCTGGCCAGCCAGACCCAGGACAACCCGAATAACAACTTGCCGCAGTTCGTCCAGCAACTGGGCATGTTGATGACCACTTGGCAGGCCACGACTTTCCTGATTGGTGAGTACTTTACCGAAACCGATACCAACCCGATTTTCACCGTGGCCGACGGACTGATCTGGCTGCGCCAGAGCGTTCAGCGCAATTCCATGGTGCGCAAGATGGAAATCATGAAGATGCGTGGCCAGCCAACGCTGCCGGGTCTGCACACTTTCCGTATCGCCCCATCGGGAATCAAGGTATTTGCCCCTGCGCCCTACAATCCGGTCGAAGCCCCGCTGGAGTTCCCCATCAAACGCTTGGGAATGGGTGTGCCACAGCTCGACGAAATGCTCGGCGGTGGCCTGCCGCGCGGTTACTCCCTGTTGGTTGCTGGCCCGTCGGGTTCTGGAAAAAGCATTCTCGCGGCATCGTTTCTCGCTGAAGGCGCGCGAAACGGTGAAAACGGCGTGATCGCCGTGTTCGAGCAGCGCCCGAATCACTCCCAGAACGCCACCCTCTCAAACTTGATTAAAAGCGGCAAAGTCGGGCTGGTGGATAGCCGTGCTCCAGATCTGTCCATCGACGAGATCGTGCAGTTGCTGTTGAGCGAGATTGCTCGCCTGAACGCCACGCGGGTGGTGATTGACTCGCTGTCGGGGTTCGAACTGGCCCTGGCGCCGACCTTTCGCGAAGACTTTCGCGAGTCGCTGTCGCGCATGGTCACCGCGTTGACCAGCGCCGGTGTCAGTGTATTGCTGACCTCGGAGTTGGAGGATCGCTACACGGATCTGCGATTCAGTCCTTACGGCACGGCTTTTCTCACCGATGCAATCATCGTTCAGCGCTACATTGAAGTGCAAAGCCGTTTATTGCGCATCATGGCCGTGGTCAAGGTGCGGGCCAGCGCTCACTCCGATGAGTTACGCCTTTACAGCATTGACGATAGCGGTTTGCAGATCGGTGACATGTTGCCGGATCAGGAAGGTTTGCTCGGAGGCCGGCCTACCCGGCAGATGTCTGGCAAAGGTACTGGATGAGGCATCATCATGAATGAGGCCAATGGCGGGAATGAGCAGGCGAAGGCGATGGCCGCTCGCGAGCTGTTCCTGCTCGGCCAGAAAACTGTCGAGGCGCGTGCGGTGCTGGCCGCGCTGCGCAAGGAGCTGAACGACGCCAACACCCAACTTGCCGACAAGCAACATGTCGAGCAACTGATCGAGGCCAATCAGCAACTGGTCCTGGCGATCCTGTCGGCCCAGTCCGAGGCTGAAAAGCCACCTTCCACGCAGGCAGAACAACAACTGTATCGGCAGATGCGCGAGGCCAATGAGCAATTGGTCATTGCCGCCCTTAGCGCGCAGCATCTGCAAGACGCGGCCGAACGGGCGCTGGAGCGCCAGCGTAGCGTTCTCGCTTTGGTTGCCCACGAACTGCGTCATCCGCTGACGCCCATCAGCATGATTGCCGGCCGACTGGTGCGGGTGCCCAGTGAGGAGTTGCCGCGCATGCAGAAGCTGATCGAAGGTCAGGTCCGGCACATGTCTCGATTAGTGGAGGACTTGCTCGATGTCTCCCGCGTCAGCACCGGCAAGTTTCGCCTCGATTGCCAGATTGTCGATATGGTGCAGATCGTTCGCGAGGCCATCGATATCTGTAAACCGGCCATGGTCAGCGGCAATTTGCTGTTCAGCACCACACTGCCCGAGTGTGCCCTGCTGGTGTACGGCGATCCGGTACGGCTTGCTCAGATTCTCGGCAACCTGCTGGGTAATGCGGTCAAATACACCCCTGTGGGCGGCACCGTCGAATTGTCGGTTACCGTCGAAGGGAGTGTCTTGAAGGTCAGCATCCGTGATACCGGCATAGGTATTTCGGCCAAGGCGCTGCCGTTTATTTTTGAACCCTTTGTGCAGGATGTTCACGCCATCGGCTTCAACGGCGTTGGCCTGGGCATTGGTTTGACGGTGGTGCGCGAGTTGGTCGAAAGCCACGGTGGCACAGTGGTCGGCAAGAGTGAGGGGGATGGCAAGGGGAGCGAGTTCGTGGTGAGGTTGCCGTTGGCAAATCCATGAAGCTGCGCAGTCGTCCCATCTGCCGCCGCGTGCGGGGATGTCAGATTCTGTAATAATTCGATGCGTATGACGCGTTCGGAAACATTATAGGATCACCTCCCCAATTATTTTCAGGTCTATATGAACACCCTTCTGGAGCCTCCCAGTCGTTTTTTTCAATCCGCGCCCCCTACAAGTCCGCTCTGCGTTACCCAGCGTTTATCCGGTTTTTCTGGATCGCTGGCTATCCAAATCCCATCCGTAGGCTTCTCATCGATTTCTCCCAGTGAGACCAACGGTGTCGCCTCCCAAGTCATGCCTTGCTCTATCCGCTCGATAAAGCTTCTTTCCCTGGCACCTTTCGCCCCGACTCTACGAGAGGTTGAATAACCCTTATGGAATGGATTGCTGATCCGACGGCATGGCTTGGCCTGCTGACCCTGATCGTGCTGGAGCTGGTGCTCGGCATTGATAACCTTGTGTTTATTGCCATCCTGGCTGACAAGCTGCCGCCGGAGCAGCGCGATCGTGCCCGTATCATTGGCCTGTCGCTGGCATTGTTGATGCGCCTTGGCCTGCTGGCCAGCATCTCCTGGATGGTGACCCTGACCGAGCCGTTGTTCGAGGTCTTCGACAAGACGTTCTCGGGCCGGGACCTGATCATGCTGTTCGGTGGTGTATTCCTGTTGTTCAAGGCCACCATGGAGTTGCATGAACGACTTGAGGGGCATGTCACCGAGCGTACAGGTAACGCCGCCTATGCGATGTTCTGGCCTATCGTTGCGCAGATTGTGGTGCTGGACGCGGTCTTCTCCCTGGACGCCGTGATCACGGCCGTGGGCATGGTGGAACACCTGTCGGTCATGATGATCGCGGTGATTTTCTCCATCGGCCTGATGATCATCGCAAGTAAGCCCCTGACCCAGTTCGTCAACAGCCACCCAACCGTCATCATGCTCTGCCTGGGCTTTCTGATGATGATCGGCTTCAGCCTCACGGCTGAGGGCCTGGGCTTCCACATTCCGAAAGGCTACCTCTATGCCGCGATCGGTTTTTCGATCCTGATCGAACTGTTCAACCAGTTGGCTCGCTCTCGTCGCAAGAAGAGCATGCAGGGGCATCGCCCTATGCGCGAACGCACTGCCCATGCGGTCATGCGTTTACTGGGTGGGCACAAGTTGGGGGCTGATGAAGTCGGTGAAGAGATCGCTGACATGCTGTCAGGCGACGAAGCCGAACAGGTCTTCCACCGACGTGAGCGGGTCATGATCAGTGGTGTGCTGCAGTTGGCGGAGCGCCCAATACGCAGTGTCATGACGCATCGGGCGGAAATCGACCACCTCGACCTGGCCGATTCCCCAGACGAGATCCGCACCAGGCTGATGCACTCGTCGTATTCCAGGTTGCCGTTGATCCGCGAAGGCCGTGTGGATGAGCCTCTGGGGTTCATCCACAAGAAGGAGTTGCTCAAGGAGCTGTTGGCGGGCAACGAGCCGAATCTGGAAGCCATGGCTCGCAAGGCCATCAACCTGCTGGACAACTTCACGATTCTCAACGCGCTGGAACAGATGCGCAAAGAGTCGACCCACATCGCCTTCGTGGTGAACGAGTTCGGTGATTTCATTGGTCTTCTCACCATGACCGATATTCTCGAATCCATCGCGGGTGAACTGCCCGATGCCAGTGAAATAGAAGGTCCGAACATCGTGGCCCAGGATGACGGATTTCTGGTCAGCGGTGCGCTGAATCTCAGCCAGGTTCGCGAACACATCGGCTTCCAGGCAAAAGCGACGGATGACTATCAGACGCTCGCCGGGTTGGTCATGAGCTTGCTGGACCGCTTGCCCATCATCGGAGACAAACTCGATTGGCAAGAGTGGAGCATGACCGTTGTCGAGGTTGAAGAGCGTCGGGTGACGAGGGTGCTGTTGCGTAAAAGCTAACGTGGAATAATCGGGGCCGCATCCGCGGCCTCGTTTGTTTGAAGCGTATGGCGAGCCTCTGTCATCGGTGGAAATCCCGAGACGAAAAAAATCCCCGTATCAGTCATGATTACGGGGATTTTTTCGTCCAGGGAAGTCCGTGTGATTCCACGGGCTCTCTTAAACGTTGAAGCGGAAGTGCATCACGTCGCCATCCTTGACGATGTATTCCTTGCCTTCCAGGCGCCATTTACCAGCTTCCTTGGCGCCGGCTTCACCTTTGTACTGGATGAAGTCTGCGTAGGCGATGACTTCGGCGCGGATGAAGCCTTTTTCGAAGTCGGTGTGGATCACGCCAGCGGCTTGCGGGGCAGTGGCGCCGACGCGTACGGTCCAGGCGCGGACCTCTTCGACACCGGCAGTGAAGTAAGTCTGCAGGTGGAGCATTTCGTAACCGGCGCGGATCACGCGGTTCAGGCCGGGCTCTTCCAGGCCCAGGGCTTCGAGGAACATGTCTTTCTCTTCACCATCGTCCAGCTCGGCGATTTCCGCTTCGATCTTGTTGCAGACCGGAACGACCATGGCGCCTTCTTCTTCGGCAATGGCCCGGACCACGTCCAGGTGCGGGTTGTTCTCGAAACCGTCTTCAGCGACGTTGGCGATGTACATGACCGGCTTGGTCGTCAGCAGGTGGAAGCCCTTGATCACCAGCTTCTCATCGGTGCTCATGTTCTTCATCAGGCTGCGCGCGGGCTTGCCTTCGGTGAAGTGGGCGATCAACTGCTCCAGCAGGCCCTTCTGGACCACTGCGTCCTTGTCGCCACCCTTGGCGTTGCGAGCGACTTTCTGCAGTTGCTTCTCGCAGCTGTCGAGGTCGGCGAAGATCAGCTCAAGGTCAATGATCTCGATGTCACGCTTGGGGTCGACGCTGTTGGAGACGTGAATGACGTTCTCATCTTCAAAGCAGCGCACCACGTGGGCGATTGCATCGGTTTCACGAATGTTGGCCAGGAACTTGTTACCCAGGCCTTCACCTTTTGAGGCACCGGCGACGAGACCGGCGATGTCGACGAATTCCATGGTGGTCGGCAGGATGCGCTTGGGATTGACGATGGCCGCCAGCGCTTCCAGGCGTGGATCGGGCATCGGCACGATGCCGCTGTTAGGCTCGATGGTGCAGAAGGGGAAGTTTTCGGCCGCGATACCGGACTTGGTCAGGGCGTTGAACAGGGTGGACTTGCCGACGTTAGGCAGGCCGACGATGCCGCAATTGAATCCCATGGTGTTTCCCCTCGGAGTAGAGTCAGGCCTTCTGGCTGTGCAGGTTTTTCATCGCGCGGTTCCATTCACCGGCGAGGATATCCGGCAGCACGCCGAGGGCAAAGTCGATGCTGGCATCGAGTTTTTCCTGTTCGGCGCGAGGCGCACGACCCAGGACAAAATTTGAAACCATGCTGGCAACGCCCGGGTGGCCGATGCCGAGCCGCAGGCGGTGAAAGGTATTCTGATTACCCAGTTGCGCGATGATGTCGCGCAACCCGTTGTGACCGCCATGGCCGCCGCCCTGCTTGAGCTTGGCGACGCCCGGAGGCAGGTCGAGTTCGTCGTGGGCCACCAGGATTTCTTCAGGTTTGATGCGAAAGAAACCGGCCAATGCCGCCACGGCCTGGCCGCTGCGGTTCATGTAGGTGGTGGGAATCAACAGACGAACATCCTGACCCTGGTGTGAGAAACGCCCGGTCAGGCCGAAATATTTGCGATCGGCCGCCAGGCTGACGCCTTGTGCGTGCGCGATGCGCTCAACAAAAAGGGCCCCTGCGTTATGCCGGGTCTGTTCGTATTCAGCGCCTGGATTTCCCAGGCCAACGATCAGTTTAATGGCAGTCACGATAGGGGCCCTTCCTGGAGTGTGGATAACAACGTCGCGCTCAAACGGTGTTGCGACAGTGGGACGAAAATGGCGGATCTACCGTTAAGTAAACTTCGCGTTCTCGCCCGCTGTCTCGCTACGTTCCAGTCCGCGATGTTTCCGGTCACTCCGGCGACAGAGTGAAATTACTCTGCAGCTTCTTCTTCAGTCGCTTCTGGAGCAACACGTGGAGCGTGGACGTTGGCAACTGCCTTGTCATCGCCGTGCGCCAGGGCAACAAACTCAACGCCTTTAGGAGCCTTGAGGTCGGACAGGTGAATGATCGTGCCGATTTCGGCGTCAGCCAGGTCGACTTCGATGAATTCAGGCAGGTCTTTCGGCAGGCAGGAAACTTCCAGCTCGGAAGTTACGTGCGAGATTTCGCCGCCTTTCTTGACCGGAGCAGCTTCGTTGATGAAGTGCACTGGAACAACAGCAGTCAGCTTCTGACCGGCAATAACGCGTACGAAGTCAGCGTGCATCACGTGGCCTTTGGCCGGGTGACGCTGCAGGGCTTTGATCACGACGTTTTGCTTGGTGCCGCCAACGTTCAGCTCGATGATGTGGCTGTAGGCCGCTTCGTTTTCGAGCAGTTTGGCAACTTCTTTGGCCAGCATGCTGATGGACTCAGGGGCTTTGCCGCCACCGTAGACTACAGCTGGAACCAGGCTTGCGAGACGACGCAGGCGGCGGCTCGCACCTTTCCCCAGGTCGGAACGCACTTCAGCATTCAGGGTAAATTCGTTCATGTTGTATCTCCAAAGTAACCACATTCACCCCAGCGCTTGCGACCAGCGCTAAAGGCGATATGGGCAAAAAAGCCCCGCCCCGGCAGGTAATGTCGGGGCGGGGCGCTTTTCGTCAACGAGATGTAATGGAAAGGGCAGGGCCCTTAACGGAACATCGCACTGATCGATTCTTCATTGCTGATGCGGCGAACCGCCTCGGCAACAACCGGTGCGATATCCAGTTGGCGGATACGCGCACAGGCTTGTGCTGCAGCGGACAGCGGGATGGTGTTAGTGACCACCAGCTCGTCCAGCACGGAATTTTCAATGTTTTCGATCGCTCGACCCGACAGCACAGGGTGTGTGCAGTAGGCAAAGACTTTGGCAGCGCCATGCTCTTTCAGGGCCTTGGCCGCGTGGCACAGGGTGCCGGCGGTATCGACCATGTCGTCGACCAGAATACAGGTACGCCCTTCGACGTCGCCGATGATATGCATCACTTCGGAGTGATTGGCTTTCTCACGGCGTTTGTCGATGATACCCAGATCAACGCCTAGGGATTTGGCAACGGCCCGTGCACGCACGACGCCGCCAATGTCCGGGGACACGATCATCAGGTTTTCGAAGCGCTGATCTTCAATGTCATCCACCAGAACCGGGGAGCCGTAGATGTTATCCACGGGAATATCGAAGAAGCCTTGAATCTGGTCAGCATGCAGATCGACCGTGAGCACACGATCGATGCCGACTACGGTAAGCATGTCAGCCACGACTTTCGCGCTGATTGCCACACGTGCGGAACGCGGACGGCGATCCTGACGGGCATAACCAAAATAAGGAATAACAGCAGTAATACGAGTAGCCGAGGAGCGGCGGAAGGCATCAGCCATCACGACGAGTTCCATCAGGTTATCGTTGGTCGGAGCGCAAGTCGGCTGAATAATGAAGACGTCTTTACCGCGAACGTTTTCATTGATCTCGGCAGTGATTTCGCCGTCGGAGAACTTACCGACAGAAATGTCACCGAGAGGGATATGCAGCTGACGTACAACACGCCGAGCCAGATCGGGGTTAGCGTTCCCCGTAAAGACCATCATCTTGGACACGCGCAGTACCTGAAGGCTGAGGGTATACCTGGATGAGTATAGGAAAATGGCAGGGGCGGCTGGATTCGAACCAACGCATGGCAGGATCAAAACCTGCTGCCTTACCGCTTGGCGACGCCCCTGTATCTGTTGCTTCGAGTGCCCAGCACTCGATTCCGTTAGAGCAGACTTTGCAGCTTGCGATGCAACATCGAAACGTTGCTTCCTTTTGCTACAAACCCTGTAAGGGTCTCTGTCAGAAGGGCCGAGACTTTATCAGCTTCAGCTTTGCTTGGGAAGCCCCCAAACACACAACTTCCAGTTCCGGTGAGTTTTGCTTCGGTAAATTTACCTAACAAATTCAATGCGTTACGAACATCTGGATAACGCCTTGCTACCACCGGTAAGCAGTCATTTCGACTGTTTCCCTTGGGAACGGGGCGCACTTTAATGGGAGGAGAGTTACGTGTCAACAGTGGATCTGAAAAAATTTCTGCTGTACTTACAGATACTTGCGGCACCAGCACCAAGTACCAGGGTTCCTCGGGCTCTACCGGTGTGAGTTTTTCCCCGACGCCCTCGGCAAAAGCCGCGTGGCCCCGTACGAAAACCGGCACGTCGGCGCCCAGCGTCAGGCCCAATGCGGCCAGGCGATCAGCGTCCCAACCCAGCTGCCACAGGTGGTTGAGCCCCAGCAAAGTCGTTGCCGCGTTTGAGCTGCCGCCGCCGATGCCGCCGCCCATGGGCAGGATTTTTTCGATCCAGATATCAATGCCCAGCGAACACCCGGATTGCTCCTGAAGTTTTTTCGCGGCTTTGACGATCAGGTTGCTGTCGTGAGGAACGCCTTCGAATTCGGTGTGCAGGTGAATCACGCCGTCGTCACGCACGGCAAAGGTGATTTCATCGCCGTAGTCGAGAAACTGAAAAATCGTCTGCAACTCGTGATAGCCGTCCGGGCGACGGCCCAGGATGTGCAACATCAGGTTGAGCTTGGCCGGGGAGGGCAGGGTCAGGCGCGCAGCGGTCATGTCATTGCCCCAGCTTGCGCGGCTGCCATTGCTTGATCACCAGCGTGACGTCCAGGTTGCTGCCGTGCAGTTTGATGCGCTCGGGCAACCAGTAACCGTTTTGCTCGGCGTAGCTCAAGTATTCGATCTGCCAGTCGTCCTGCTCCAGGTTGGACAGGCGACTGTCGGCATCGAGGGTCAGGCGGCTTTTGCTGTCCGGTGCCGGCAGGCCGCGAACCCACCAGGTCAGGTGGGATACGGGCAGCTTCCAGCCCAGTTGTTCTTCCAGCAAGGCTTCCGGCGAGGGTGATTCGTAGCGACCCTGATTGGCCACTTCCAGCGAAACCTGGCCTGGTCGGCCGGTCAGGCGCGCCGCGCCACGACCCAGCGGACCGGACAGGCGAATGTCGTAGTAGTCCTGGCGTTGCAGCCAGAACAGTGTGCCGCTGCCCGAGTCTTTCGGTGCGCGTATGCCGATCTTGCCATCGATCTGCCAGCCGTCGAGACCGCTCAGTTGTTCCTTGTGCTCTCGCCATTGGGCCGTGTTGCCGTGGCCCTGGACGGATTCTCGGGCGCCGAAGCCGGCGCAACCGGCGAGCAGGGCGATAAAGCTGAAAACGATGAAGTGGCGCAAAAGCATAATTTTAAAGGGTCTCTGATCCGGTCAGGCGTTTGATGGTGCTGCGCAGGATGGGGCTGTCGGGCTGTTCCTTGAGGAACTTGCTCCAGATCTGCCGGGCTTCGCGCTGTTTGCCGTTGGCCCACAGGACTTCGCCCAGGTGCGCGGCGACTTCCTGGTCGGGAAAGCGCTCCAGGGCCTGGCGCAGCAGGCGTTCGGCCTCGTCGAGGTTGCCCAGGCGGAAATGCACCCAGCCAAGACTGTCGAGCACCGCCGGGTCTTCCGGGTTGAGCTGGTGCGCCTGTTCGATCAGCACCTTGGCTTCGGCGTATCGGGTGGTGCGATCGGACAAGGTGTAGCCCAGGGCATTGAGGGCCATGGCATTGTCGGGGTCGCGCTGGATGATCAGGCGCAGGTCTTTCTCCATCTGCGCCAGGTCATTGCGTTTCTCCGCCAGCATGGCGCGGGTATACAACAGGTTCAGGTCGTCCGGGTACTGCTTCAACGCCCGATCGAGCACAGTCCAGGCTTTGTCGCCCTGATTATTGGCCGACAGGGTTTCAGCCTCGATCAGATACAACTGGATGCCGTAGTCCGGCTGGGTGTCCCGCTGCACGGCGAGGCGACTCTGGGCCTCGGCCGTTTTGCCGTTGCTCATCAGGATATCGGCCTGGCGCAACTGGGCCGGCAGATAATCGTTGCCTGGGCCGACCTGGGCGTACTCGAGCAGTGCACTCTCGGGATCGTTGCGCTCTTCCGCGATGCGGCCCAGGTTCAAGTGGGCGGAGTCGACATGCGTTCCCCGCGCAATCAGGTCTTCCAGGTGACCCTTGGCTTCTTCCCACGCTTTGGCTTCCAGGCAGACCAACGCCAGGGAATAGCGCAATTCATCGTCTTCAGGGTACTGCTGGACCAGGCTGGAAAACTCCACCTTGGCGTCGTCCATGCGGTCGTTTTCCACCAGCATGCGCGCGTAGGTGAGACGCAGGCGCTTGTCGTCCGGGTATTGCCTGATGGCTTTTTCCAGCAACGGCAGGGCTTCGTCGCCGCGGTTCGCGCCTTGCAGCAAGCGAGCGCGCAGCAGAATCGGCGCCACTTCGCCCGCTTGCGGCGGGTTGTCTTCCAGCAGGGAAAGGGCGCCCTGGATGTCACCATCCTGTTGCAGCAGCAGGGCCTTGCCGAAAATCAGCTGACCGTTATCGGGATGGCGCTGCAGCAGTCGGTCGAAGCTTTTAGTCAGGCCGTCGCGGGTTTCCTGGTCGGTATCGGCCGCTGATAGCGCAAGGAAGTCGAAATGGGTGTCGCCCTTGCCCAGCAGGACTTTCTCCATATACACCATGGAGTCGTCGTAGCGTCCGGCCCGGGCCAGTTGCACGGCGGCGGCGCGTTGCGCTTCGAGGTCTTGCGGTGCGTTTTTGGCCCAGATCAGTGCGGTATCCAGGGCGGGCTGGTCGGCACCCAGGTATTCGGCAATGCGAAACGCCCGCTCGGAGATGCCCGGGTCCTGTGTGTTGATGGCCTGGGTGACGTAGTTGTCCAGCGCAATGTCGAAGCGATTGCGCTGGCCTGCCAGTTCGGCGCTCAACAGGCTGAAAATGGTTTCTTCGCTGAATGAGCTATAGACCTTGGGCTTTTCAGGGGCCTGGGTGCTGTCTTCGACCGGCGGCGTACCGTCTGTCGACACGGGAGCCATGGACTGACAGCCGCCGAGCAAGGCAAAAGCGAGGAGCAACGCGGAAGATCTATTCATATAGGAAAAGGACGACTAACCTGCGGTCGGATCATCATGACACAGCCTTCGGTCAAACATAACCGGCCCGTCGATTTACGGCACGGGGCAGGGCGATAGATATCGAGTGGTTGTTCTGAATCTGGCGAAGTAGGACAATTGCCGGCTTCACGTCACTATCAGCGACCTTGAATGGCCTTCCTTGCACTTGGTATTAACCACAAGACTGCTTCCGTAGACGTCCGCGAGCGCGTGGCCTTTACGCCTGAGCAACTGGTTGAGGCCCTGCAGCAGCTTTGCCGACTCACCGAGAGCCGCGAGGCTGCCATCCTCTCCACCTGCAATCGCAGCGAGCTTTATATAGAGCAGGATCACATTTCGGCCGATACCGTGCTGCGCTGGCTGGCCGAATATCACGATCTGAGTCTTGAAGAGCTGCGCGCCAGTGCCTATGTGCATGAAGACGATGCGGCCGTTCGTCACATGATGCGAGTTGCCTCCGGGCTCGATTCGCTGGTGCTGGGCGAACCGCAGATTCTCGGCCAGATGAAGTCGGCCTATGCCGTGGCCCGTGAGGCCGGCACGGTCGGGCCTCTGCTGGGGCGCTTGTTCCAGGCCACGTTCAATGCCGCCAAACAGGTGCGCACCGACACGGCCATCGGCGAAAACCCGGTGTCCGTGGCATTTGCCGCGGTCAGCCTGGCGAAACAGATTTTCAGCGATCTGCAACGCAGTCAGGCGCTGCTGATCGGCGCGGGGGAGACCATCACCCTGGTCGCGCGCCATCTGCACGACCTGGGGGTCAAGCGTATCGTTGTCGCCAACCGGACCCTGGAGCGCGCCAGTACCCTGGCCGAGCAGTTCGGTGCCCATGCCGTGCTGCTCTCGGACATCCCGGCCGAGCTGGTGCACAGTGACATCGTCATCAGCTCCACCGCCAGCCAGTTGCCGATCCTGGGCAAAGGCGCGGTGGAAAGCGCCCTGAAACTGCGCAAGCATAAGCCGATTTTCATGGTGGACATTGCCGTTCCCCGGGACATCGAGCCGGAAGTGGGCGAGCTCGACGACGTTTATCTGTACAGCGTCGACGACCTGCACGAAGTGGTCGCCGAGAACCTCAAGAGCCGGCAAGGGGCGGCCCAGGCGGCCGAAGAAATGATCACCATTGGCGCCGAGGACTTCATGGTCCGCCTGCGCGAGCTGGCGGCGGTGGATGTGCTCAAGGCTTATCGTCAGCAGAGCGAACGCCTGCGCGACGAAGAGCTGCAAAAGGCCCAGCGCCTGCTGGCCAACGGTGGCAGCGCCGAAGAGGTGCTGGTGCAACTGGCTCGCGGCCTGACCAATAAATTGCTTCACGCGCCCAGTGTCCAGCTCAAGAAGCTGACCGCCGAAGGCCGCCTCGATGCGTTGGCCATGGCCCAGGAACTCTTTGCCCTCGGTGAGGGTTCACCGGATAGTTTTTCGGATAAAAAATCGCAATGAAAGCGTCACTGCTCAATAAGCTGGACATTCTCCAGGACCGTTTCGAGGAACTGACCGCCCTGCTGGGCGATGGTGAAGTCATTTCCGACCAGAACAAGTTTCGCACGTATTCCAAGGAATACGCCGAAGTCGAGCCGATCGTCGCCACCTATAAACAGTTGCTCAAAGTGCAGGGCGACCTTGAAGGCGCCCAGGCGTTGCTCAAGGACAGCGATCCGGACATGCGCGAAATGGCGGTCGAGGAAGTCCGTGAAGCCAAGGAGCAGTTGCTCGAGCTTGAAAGCAACCTGCAACGCATGTTGTTGCCCAAGGATCCGAATGACGGTCGCAATGTGTTTCTCGAGATCCGTGCCGGCACCGGCGGCGACGAAGCGGCGATATTCTCCGGGGACCTGTTCCGCATGTATTCGCGTTACGCCGAGCGTCGCGGCTGGCGGGTGGAGATCCTCTCGGAGAACGAAGGCGAACACGGTGGCTATAAAGAGGTCATCGCCCGGGTCGAAGGTGACAACGTCTACGGCAAGCTGAAATTCGAATCCGGCGCCCACCGCGTGCAGCGTGTCCCGGCCACCGAATCCCAGGGGCGTATCCACACTTCGGCCTGTACCGTGGCGGTTTTGCCCGAGCCGGACGAGCAGGAAGCCATCGAGATCAACCCGGCGGACCTGCGGGTCGACACCTACCGCTCCTCGGGTGCGGGCGGTCAGCACGTCAACAAGACCGATTCGGCTATCCGTATCACTCACCTGCCTTCGGGCATTGTGGTCGAGTGCCAGGAGGAGCGTTCCCAGCACAAGAACCGTGCGCGCGCCATGTCCTGGCTGTCGGCCAAGCTCAATGATCAACAGACCAGCGCTGCGGCCAACGCCATCGCCAGCGAACGCAAGCTGTTGGTGGGCTCGGGAGATCGCTCGGAGCGGATTCGTACCTACAACTTTGCCCAGGGCCGGGTCACCGACCATCGAGTCAACCTGACGCTGTATTCGCTCGACGAAATTCTCGCCGGCGGCGTCGACGCAGTAATCGAACCGTTGCTGGCCGAATACCAGGCCGACCAGTTGGCCGCGATTGGCGAGTAAGCACAGGTGAACATATGACCATCATCGCCAGTTTGTTACGCGCCGCCGAGCTGCCGGATTCGCCCACGTCCCGACTGGATGCCGAATTGCTGCTGGCCGCGGCACTGGGCAAGTCCCGCAGCTTCCTGCACACCTGGCCCGAGCGAATCGTGCCAAGCGAAGCGGCGCTGTTGTTCTCTGAATACCTGCGCCGCCGTCGTTCTGGCGAGCCAGTGGCTTATATCCTCGGGCAGCAAGGCTTCTGGAACCTGGACCTGGAAGTGGCGCCCCACACCTTGATTCCGCGTCCCGACACCGAACTGCTGGTGGAAACCGCGCTGGCCTTGCTGCCGGCCGCACCGGCGAGGGTTCTGGATCTGGGCACCGGCAGCGGCGCGATTGCTCTGGCATTGGCCAGCGAGCGCCCGGCCTGGACAGTCACCGCGGTCGACCGTGTGCTGGAGGCGGTGGCCCTGGCCGAACGCAATCGCCAGCGCCTGGACCTGCGCAACGTCACGGTACTGAGCAGCCACTGGTTCAGCGCTTTGGACGGTGAGCGTTTTGAGCTGATCATTAGCAACCCACCTTATATAGCCGCCACCGATCCTCATCTGGCGGAGGGCGACGTGCGGTTCGAGCCGGCCAGTGCCCTGGTGGCAGGGCACGACGGACTTGATGATTTGCGCACAATCATCGCCCAGGCCCCCGATCATCTAGAAACGGGTGGCTGGTTGATGCTCGAGCACGGTTACGATCAGGCCGACGCGGTGCGTGATCTGCTGCAAACCCAAGGGTTTACTGAAGTCCACAGCCGCCAGGACCTGGGTGGGCATGAGCGCATCAGCCTGGGGCGCCTGCCGTGCTGAACGATCAGGAGTTGTTGCGCTATAGCCGGCAGATTCTGTTGCAGCACGTCGACATCGACGGGCAACTGCGACTCAAGCACAGCCGCGTATTGATTGTCGGCCTCGGCGGACTTGGCGCTCCGGTGGCGTTGTACCTGGCCGCTGCTGGCGTCGGTGAGTTGCACCTGGCGGATTTTGACACGGTCGACCTGACCAACCTGCAACGCCAGATCATCCACGACACCGACAGTGTGGGCCTGAGCAAGGTCGATTCGGCGATGCGTCGCCTGACGGCGCTCAACCCCGACATCAGCCTGGTGCCTCACCCACAGGCCATGGACGAAGACAGTCTGTCTGCTGCCGTTGCGGCAGTGGATGTGGTGCTGGACTGTTCCGACAATTTCTCCACCCGCGAAGCGGTGAATGCGGCGTGTGTCGCTGCAGGCAAACCGCTGGTCAGCGGTGCGGCGATTCGTCTGGAAGGGCAGTTGTCGGTGTTTGATCCACGCCGCCCGGAAAGCCCCTGCTATCACTGCCTCTACGGCCACGGCAGTGAAGCCGAATTGACCTGCAGCGAAGCCGGTGTGCTCGGGCCGCTGGTGGGGTTGGTAGGCAGTCTGCAAGCCCTTGAAGCCTTGAAACTGTTGGCCGGCTTCGGCGAGCCACTGGTGGGGCGCCTGCTGTTGATCGACGCCTTGGGCAGCCGTTTTCGTGAGCTGAGGGTCAAGCGTGATCCGGGGTGCAGCGTCTGCGGTGGCAGCCAGCATGAGTGAAGCGCCGGTCGGTGTGTTCGACTCGGGTGTCGGCGGGCTGTCGGTGCTGGGGGAGATCCGTCGGCTGTTGCCCAATGAGTCACTGCTCTACGTTGCAGACTGTGGGCATATTCCCTACGGCGAGAAAACCCCGGAATTCATCCGGCAGCGCTGCGCAATCATCGCCAACTTTCTCCATCAGCAGGGCGCCAAGGCGCTGGTGGTGGCTTGCAATACCGCGACGGTTGCCGGGGTCGCCGATTTGCGTCGCGATTATCCCCACTGGCCCATTGTCGGCATGGAGCCGGCGGTCAAACCGGCGGCGGCCGCCACTCGAAGTGGCATTGTCGGTGTGCTGGCAACCACTGGCACATTACAAAGCGCCAAATTCGCCGCGTTACTTGATCGGTTCGCCACCGATGTGCAGGTGATCACCCAGCCATGCCCCGGGCTGGTAGAGCTGATTGAAGCAGGCGATCTCCAGAGCCCGGCTTTGCGTCAACTGCTGCAGGGCTATGTCGAACCGTTGCTGGCCGCCGGCTGCGACACGTTGATCCTGGGTTGCACGCACTATCCCTTCCTCAAGCCATTGCTCAAGCACATGGTTCCCGCGCACATCAGCTTGATCGATACGGGGGCCGCCGTTGCCCGGCAACTTCAACGCCTGCTCGCTGAACGCGGCCTCCTGGCCGCCGGTCCCGCCAGCGAAACGCGATTCTGGAGTAGCGCAGATCCGATACATTTAAGAAAAATCCTACCAACGCTATGGAATTCGTCCGGCGTTGTGCGAAGCTTCAGTCTGTAAAAAAACCTGAAAAATACCTAAATCAGGCTGAACTTCTGTTTTAACGCGGATTTCTATAGCTTTGTCTGTTTGTAACAAAACTAACTAAGTCTGTTCGGAAAAGGATGTTTCTAATGAAGCGTTTATTCTGCTTGGCCGCACTTGCGGCTGCATTGTTGGGGCACACTTACTCCGCACAAGCGGCAGGTGTGGAGTTTGGGGTGGGCCAGACCGGCGAGTCGACCATGACTTACCGCTTGGGTATGCAGTTCGATTGGGACAAGAGCTGGTTACAGAGTGATGTCGGTCGCCTGACCGGCTATTGGAGCGGCGCTTACACGTATTGGGAAGGGGATGAGGCCTCGAGCAACCACAGCCTGTCGTTCTCGCCTGTCTTTGTGTATGAGTTTGCCGGTCAAAACGTAAAACCCTACATCGAGGCGGGTATCGGTGTTGCGTTGTTTGAAAATACCCAAGTGGAAAACAACCAGCTCGGTACGGCTTTTCAGTTCGAGGACCGCATTGGTTTCGGCCTGCGCTTCAACGGTGGACATGAAGTGGGTATTCGCGCCACTCATTACTCCAACGCCGGCATCAAGTCGACCAACGACGGTGTCGAAAGTTACGCGCTGCATTACACGATGCCGCTGTAACCCAAACCCGTGGGA